>NZ_JBHUDE010000133.1:0-17210 GCF_042678205.1 Oceanobacillus luteolus | reverse complement strand
TATACTACCGCGCTTCGCTTGCTTGCCCTGTCTTTGGTGTTGAAGTCTTGCGACTTCAACACCAAAGACAGGGTATATGTTCTCCCACAAACATTTTACTCTAACGCTCTAGAAACTCCTTTACATCCCGCGCGCATAAACGGATAGCACTTTCCCAAAAATCTTCTTTCGTGATATCCGCTTCTAAGTGTTTCATCGCGAGGTCTTCAACTGACATACGTCCAGTGTCCCTTAGTAAAGCAATATACTCTTCTTCAAAGTTGCCACCTTTCTCCTTCGCATGAGCATAAATTCCAAGGCTAAATAAATAACCAAATGTATAAGGAAAATTATAAAATGGTGTCGTAGTTATATGGAAATGTAATTTTGAAGCCCAGAAATATGGATCGTATTCATCCAGCGCATCTTGATATGCTTCTTTCTGCGCTTCCACCATCATTTCATTAAGACGAGCTGCTGGTACAAAACCGTTTTCCCTTTCTTTGTAGAAGTTTAATTCAAATAGGTAACGGGCATGTATATTCATAAAAAATGCCACGCTCCGTTGAATCTTATCCTCCAATAATGCTTGTTTTTCTTCCTTTGTTTTCGCCTGCCCGATCGTTGCATCTGCAACAATCATTTCCGCAAATGTTGAAGCGGTCTCTGCCACATTCATTGCGTAGCGTTGATTCAATCCATGTAAATCATTCATCACATGCTGATGATAAGCATGACCAAGTTCGTGAGCTAATGTAGAAATATTTGAAGATGTCCCCGAATAAGTCATAAAGATTCTCGTTTCTCTACTATCCGGAAAACTTGTGCAAAATCCTCCAGGTCTCTTTCCTGCACGGTCCTCAGCTTCAATCCAACGATTTTCAAATGCCATTTGTGCAAAATCTGCCATTTTGGGACTGAAAGTGCGGAATTGCTCTATAATAAAATCTGCACCTTCTGTATAACTGAATCGTCTAACGTCATTTGCGATTGGTGCTCCGACATCGTATACACTCAATTTTTCAACACCTAATATTTCTGCCTTTCTATGTAAGTAGTCTACAAAAGGCTGTTTGTTATTCGATATTGCGGACCACATCGCATCAAGAGTTTCTTGCTTCATCCGGTTAATCTTCAGTGGTTCTTTTAAAACATTTTCCCATTTACGATGTTTATAAGTTTGTAATCGAAATCCCGCTAGATGGTTAAGTGTTTGAGCAAATAGTGAAGATTGGTCCTCCCATGCCTCTTGCAATTTTTCAAACACATGCTTCCTTGTTGTACGTGCCTCAGCGGTTAGTTTATTGGATGCTTGACCAATAGAGTAGCTGTTGACTTCCCCATCCTCCTCTATTTCTACTTTCATATTTCCTACTATTGTACTATACATTTGATTCCACGCATGGTAGCCATCAACAGACAAATCATTAATCAGCAACTCTTGTTCAGTTGATAATAAATCCTTGGCAGTGTCGCGATATTCATTCATGACAAACTCAATTCCAGCTAACTCTGTCCGCTTTACAAGTTCAATCCATGTTTCTTCGGGGATTGCAGCAAACTTTTGCATGGCATTTGTTAAAACTCCTTGAAATGAAGCAGATAATGCTCCACGTTTGGAAACAAGCGTATTGGCATGTTCATCCGTTACATCTTGAGCACTAAGACAGCTGATAAATGCTGCTGCTTCTCGAAAATGAAACATGGTTTGCTCTAATTGACGTATAAAACTAACCACTTCTTCAACTAAATTCTTGCGCTCAGAATCCAGTTGACGTAATTGGTCAGATAATACCTTTATTTCTTCGTTGATATTTTCAAGATAAACTTTAAATTCCTTTGATGTGCTTCCCCCAGGAAACAAAGACTCCAGATCCCACGTCGGAATATATTCTCCCATGTAATCTCTCCCCTTTCTATTTTCCTCATTATAACGAAGTATTTGAAGTATTTCATTATTAAAATCCTTTTTAATAACGATTAATCATTTACAAATTGTGGTAAATGAATGGTAAGAGTACTTGATTGTAAATTTAATTTTAAATAAGTTAATTTTAATTAAGAACACTTGACATCATAGAATTATTATTTTATACTAAGTAACATAAAGTAAGTCACGTAAGGAAACTTTAACTTAATAAATATTTTGGAGGGATTTACCATGACAACAAAATGGACAGTAGATTTAGCACATAGTGAAGTAGGATTTACAGTAAAGCATATGATGATTTCAAAAGCAAAAGGTACTTTTGACAAATTCGATGCAAATATTGTTGCAGATGTTGAGGACTTAACAGGTGCTCAAATTGAAGTAACAATTGATGCTGCAAGTATCAACACGCGCAATGAAGATCGCGACAATCACCTTCGTTCAGCAGATTTCTTCCATGTGGAGGAGCATCCAACGATCACATTTATTGCAACAGATATTAAAGGCAGAGGATCTAACGAATACGATGTGACTGGTGACCTTACTATGAACGGTCATACGAAACAAGTAACACTTGACGTTACGTTTGAAGGTCAAAGTAAAGACCCAATGAGTGGTGGAATTGTTGCTGGATTCAGTGGGGAGACTACAATCAGCCGTAAAGAATTTGGGTTGACATGGAACGCTGCAGTAGAAACAGGTGGAGTACTTGTATCCGATGATGTAAAAATCCACTTTGAACTTGAACTTCATAAAGCAGAATAATAATCATTTGGTTGTTGAGGCTGTATGAATCGTTCATCAACAACGCCTTAACCAAGAAAAAACAGCATTTCCCATAAGGTGGGAAATGCTGCTTTTCAATTTATTTATCTTGGAAGTGTTCTACAGTTTCTGAAGAAAACACTTCAACGGTCAAGCTCCCATAAGCTGCTCTCGCAGTAATGACAATCGGTTCGTTATATAAATTCTTAAAGGAAAAGTCAGGTCCCCACCAACTTACCGTCGCATCCCTACCAGGCGGAACATAAGGAACACTTCTGCTATGTGTAAATCGTTCAATCATTTGAATTCCTCTTAAATCTACGGCATTGAAAAGCGTGGATGATACTTGACATATTCCTCCACCAATATCTTCTGCAAATTCACCTTTTACAATTACGGGGGCTTTTTTATATCCTCTCTTTTCTGTTCGTTCACCTACCGTTTTATTGAACGAAAACACTTCTCCAGGAAAAATAACAGTTCCATGCATAGCTTTTGCTGATAACATGATGTTCGTAGATCGCTCTTTGTTTGTTGAATTATAAAATGTCGTATACGAACCAAGTTTTTTCCGGGTAATTTCCTTGAGCATTTCTTTATCTACACGTGCATACACTGTTTTCTTCGGTACTTGAATACTGCTGTCTTCCCCTTTATAAAAAGCTTCGAGAAAATTGATGGTAAAAGCAGCTCGGTCCAGACTCACACCACTATCTTCTTCTATTATTTGAAGTCCTTCTCCTAAAGTTGCATTTTTGGGAGGCTCACTAACTTCACTTTGTAATTGCTCCAAGAGTTCATCTAACTTATTCCAATTGATGTAGCCTTGCTCCCACTCGGTAAGAGCATAAGATTTAAGTTCCTCCTGTTGAAGGAAAATCGTTTTTTGTTCAGATTTCACATCCGTCGGAATGAAAATAATGCAATTTAAAAAAAGAGTAAGCAGAAAACATATGAACATGTGACGCATGGAATCACCTCTGTTTTAATATGGCTAAGTTCGAATAATTACATACCTCATTACCATGTCAGAGCAAATTAAAAAAGTCATCTGATTTATCAAATCAGATGACTTTTAAACTCATTGTATTAACGGAAGTCTCTTGAATCTTCCATCATGTCGCTCACTACTCGGTATCCTACCACCGCTGCAGCTAGTAGCAATAAAAGGTTGCAAATTCTTTTCATGGATTATCTACTCCTCTTTCCTTTATTATTGGACTTTCAGTAGAAATTCAATTTAAAACGGACGGAATTTACCTTTTTTAAGTAATGCTTTTGGTCCCCCGACTGTCAGAAGTGCACGGTCGTCTACAACTTTCTTCATTGCTGCAGCTGCTTTACCTCTCAATTTAGTTCCTGATAGGATATTTCCAATTCCATCAGAGAAACCTAGTGAAGCAACTGTACCTCTATCAATATAGACAAAACCATTAAGTGGTTGGCCATATAAGAGATTCTTAAGAGCTTCTCCCACATAAGCACCTTCTTGAGTTGCCAACTGGCCTGTTGGTGGATAAGGCTTGCCTGTTTCTTGGTTCATTGTCCATGAACAATCACCGATAATGAACACATTCTCAGAGCCAGGCACACGAAGATCTGGATCTACGTTTACTTTACCTCTAAAGACTTCAAAACCTGATTTTTCAAGTACCGGACTACCCATAACTCCACCTGTCCATACACTTGTACCTGCTTTAATCAATTCTTTATCGTCCCCAACAACGAAACCTTCTGGAGTACATTCAGAGATTGCTGCTCCGATCCGGAATTCGACACCACGGTCCTCTAGAGATTCTTTCGCATAAGCTACAAGGTCATCATCAAATACTGGAAGGATAGATGGCGCCGCTTCTACGTTAATAATTCTTGCCTTATTGCGTGGAATATCATATTTCTTACATAGCTCAGGAATCTTTTCAGCTAATTCACCAACGAATTCAATACCGGTGAATCCACCTCCACCAACTAATACCGTCAAGTCACTTTCGTCAGTAGATTCTCCACTGCTATATTGTGCGAATTTGTATTCAATATGCTCGCGAATTACACGGGAACTATCGATATCTTGAATGAAGAATGCATTTTCTTCCATTCCTTTAATACCAAACGTGTTTGTTACCCATCCTAAGGCAACGACAAGATAATCATATTCAACTTCACTGTTCTCTAAAACAACACGCTGTTCTTCTTGTTTAATTTCAACAACTGTATCATAAATTAAACGTACACGTTTCGGGTTAACAACGTCAGAAATCATATAGCGTGCTTGGTTGTGATTGATCGTACCAGCTGCGACTTCATGTAACCAAGTTGCTTCGTAATGGTAATTATGCTTGTTGATTAATACTATCTCTGCTTCTTCAGGCGACAGTTTTTGAGCTAATTTTCTCGTAGCCGTCAATCCGGCATAGCCTGCGCCCAAGACAACGATTTTGGGTTTGTTCATTGGAATTACACCATCCCTTTTGATTTTTTCTGTAGTTATAGTATTAGCGATTTTTCTATTTTCATATGACATATGTAGAGAAAGAACGCTTCTACTCATAATCATATAACTTACTATACAATGATAGCAAACTTTAATTCATTAAGCTATAAATGTAAACGTTTTAAGTTGTTAAGGAGGATAATTTTTTATGTTCATTCATTATTATGGAGTCCTCCCTTTTTATCACCTGGATCAGGTTCTTCTTCAACCGGTGGTTCCGGTTCAGGCTCTTTCTCTACGGGTTTTTCTGGTTCTGGTTCAGGGTCTGTTACGACAGGCTTTTCTGGTTCTTTTGATTCTTTCGGCACCTTAGGCTGTTCTACTGGTTTAGTTTGCTTAGGTGGCCTAGGAGTTGCTGGTGATTTTGGTTTATTTGTATTTGACTTTCGCTCGCTTTGAGTGTCTTTATCCGACGGCTTGTTTTTTGACTCATTTTTTTCACTAGATTTTTTTGAAATATTACCAATATTATTAGATGTTGACACTGTTCCACTGGATGATGAGCTTTCAATACTTTTATCTACGTTACTTTCCCCTTCTTCTTCAGCTTCTTCTAAACTTTCTATTAGAATATCATCTGTTTCATTTCCTGTAGGGAGAACAAACTTCTCTTTATCTTTCAATACTAATGCACTTAACGTTTCTTTTTCAACAATCTCTTGAGGTCCTTCATTCTTCATTTCTTTCTCGACAATTTCTAATTCCTCTGCTTCTTTCTCTTCTTCTATCATCTGATCTTCATTTCCAACATCTTTACTTTCTATTTTTCCGAATTCATCGCGATTGGCGTTCGCTTGGTAAATTCCCATGCCCACAACACTAACGAAGATGAAAAATACAAGGATGTTAATAATGATGAGCTTTTTTGACTTCAACTCACTTACCCTCCTTACTATATCTTTCCAGCTTATATTTTATAACTATTGTAAGCTTATAGTAGGAGGTTTTTCAATGGTTTTTAAGAAAATATTCCTATTCTCATCATTTTATGATAAATTTCGTCAGCCCTCTAGCTCATTTTTTATTAAATTCCATTTCCCAGCTATAGTACTCCGTACCCTCTTTCTTTTTATAAGACAGATATGCATTAAACTTCTTGCCATTCCTGCTTGTAAGTCCCTTAACATACGTTTGGTTATTCTTTAAGATTTGCTTGACCATTGTTTTTGTCGGTTTCTTCCGCATCGTCGCTAAGAATTTATCATTTTTCCAAATCGCAAATTTACAGCCGTCCTTCCAATTTTTACAGCTGAATGCTTTATAATTGTCGGCCACTTCTCCACCACAAGCAGGGCAGGTTCCTAACACTTCATTTGTAGCTTTTTGTTTAGTCACCTCGTGGATTGTTTTCTCCTCATCCTGTTTGATTGTCTCCACTGCATCCTTCGTAAACTGGAAAATAAGCGAGAGAAAGTCTTTCCTCGTGGCTTCCCCTTTCTGAATATCGGATAGCCCCTTTTCCAGTCGTCCCGTAAATTCCAAATCAAACAAACTCTTCACCGGAAATGTTTCAACCATTCTTCTGCCAAGCTCGGTGCATTGAAGATTTTTTCCTTTCGCAGTAATGTAGCCAATATCCTTTAACTTTTTAATAGTTTCAGCCCTTGTTGCAGGTGTACCTATGCTGAATCCTGTCAGGATACTCCCGAGCAATTCCTCATCCAGTTCACTATCATCTTTTATATTTTTACCGCAGGTCTCCATCACTCGAAGGAGCGTTCTTTCCGTATGTTGTTTCGGTGGTTTAGTTACATGATCGGTCAATTTGGTTTCTGCAATGGTCACTTGTTCATTTACCTCAACCCTTGGCAATAAGACATCCTTCGATTGGATACTCTCCACCTTTTTCCAACCTTCTATGAGCTGCACTCTTCCTTTAGTCATAAAGACTCCATCAATGGGTGCATTTGATACTTTTGTCGTCAGTTTCGTCTCTTCATACTCAGCGATTGGCATAAATTGCATGATAAAACGGTTTTTTATTGCCTGAAATACGATGTTCTCGTCAGTGGTCAATCGCTTCGGTTTTAAATATGTTGGAATAATGGCGCTATGGCTTTCAACCTTTGCGTTATTAAAAATCCGCCTTGTCTTCATAAATTTAATCTCATCTTTATAAGGTAAATCCTCACTATGGATTTTTAAAACATGTGCCGTCTTTCCAACCAAACTTTCTTCCAATGCGATACTGGAAGTCCGGGGATACGTAATCAAT
Organism: Oceanobacillus luteolus; assembly: GCF_042678205.1. Classification (NCBI taxonomy): domain Bacteria; kingdom Bacillati; phylum Bacillota; class Bacilli; order Caryophanales; family Bacillaceae; genus Oceanobacillus; species Oceanobacillus luteolus. The sequence goes on along the minus strand of NZ_JBHUDE010000133.1, from coordinate 9,830 downwards.
TTCTTCTCGTATAAGGATTGGGCAACTTTAAGAACTTTATCAGAAGTCCAGCCTTGATATTTGTTGGTGATAAACCCTTGGAGATTAGATAGATTGAAGAGAAATGGTGGGAATTCCTTTTTCTTTTCCACCTTTTTATCGGTGACGACACCAGATTTGTTTTCAACCGCCGACTGTATTCTTTCCAGTTCTGCTTTATTTTTAAACTTGTCTTCTTTCCCGACTATATAGGTTCCTTCATACGTATCTTCTTTTTCCGTTTCAAAAACCGCAACCAGCTTATAATAATCTTCTGGCTTAAAGTTTTCTATTTCTTTATCTCGGTCATAAATGATTTTTAATGTGGGAAGAAGTACCCGCCCAACATTCAACGCCTGTCCACTGCCTTTTTGATATTTTAAAGTAGTGACGGAGGTCAAGTTGATCCCTATTACCCAATCCGCCCACTGCCTACTGATTCCCGCATCTCGGAGTGGCTTCATTTCATCATTTTGTTTTAATTTATTCAATCCAGTCTGCACTTCATTCGGCGTCCATTCATTAAGCAGTAAACGGTATACCGGTTTCCCGGGACGCTTTCCTCCGCGATAAATGATACTATCCCCTATCAGCTGTCCTTCCCGGTCATAATCACATGCTGAAATAATACTTTCCACTTCCGGATTGTTGATTAATTTTTCAATGACCCTCAATTGCTTAGCGGCACCAGCATCGGCAGACTGCCGATTACGTGGGTTGCTTTTCACTTTGTACTTGAATGTCTCAGGAATAAAAGGAAAGTAATTCATGCGCCAACGCTGCATCTTTGGTTCGTAATCTTTTGCGTCATATAATTCTACCAAATGACCAAAAGCCCACGTAATTAAATAACCGTTACCAGCATAATAGCCATCTTTCTTCGTTTTAATGTTTAATGCATCAGCAATGTTCTTTGCGACCGATGGTTTTTCTGCGAGAATTAATTTTATCCCCATAGATACCCCTCCTCATCTACTACTCTCTTAATCTGTTGATCCCCATCAATTCCTTAAGTTCATTTTCATTGTGGATCAAATCTTTCAACGTATATTCATCCAACACTTTAAAAAATGCATGCAGCGCTTTATTCACAACATGCTTCAATGTGCATCCCGGTGAAATCACACAATGATTTTGACCTCTATCAAAACATTCGAATAAAGCAAAGTCATCTTCAAGTTGGCGTACAACAAGTCCGACATTTATTTCTTCGGGAGGTTTCGCTAATCGGATACCTCCATTTCTTCCTCTTATCGTTTCAAGCAATCCTAGCTTGTTCAGTTCATGTACAATTTTTCCAAGATGATGTGTAGAAATATCGTATACTTCTGAGATTTCTTTAATGCTCGCAAGTTCTCCATCCGATTTCAAGCCGGCAAACAGAAGGACCCTAAGGCCATAATCTGTATACTTCTTTAAATTCATTTACTTTCTCCTCTTTTTTTTACTTCAAAATTTATCTGTGCAAACGTCAAATTACCAAATCATACCTACGAAACATTACGTTAGCCTTTATTATACCACGGAACGTATATTCGTTTGAAGCGATTACCGTCCAATTTTAATTTATAAAATTTATGTTGAAAATCTGTAACATAATTTAGATTTTTACTATTGCGATAGTGTTTAAATTAAATATACAATAAAGATGTATTTAAAATACATCTTTAATTTTTCAAAAGGAGTGCTTGACATATGACAACTGCTACGAGAGGTTTAGATGAACAAACAAGAACAATTATTAAGGCAACCGTTCCAGTATTAAAGGAACATGGAGAGAAAATCACTAAACGATTCTATCAATTAATGTTTGAAAACCACCCCGAATTGAAAAATGTGTTTAACCAAACGAATCAACGCGAGGGAAAGCAACCACGTGCGCTTGCGAATACGGTATATGCAGCTGCTGCACATATCGACAATTTGGAAGCGATTTTACCAAAAGTTGTATCCATCGCCCATAAGCATAAAAGTTTAAATATCAAACCAGAACAGTATCCGATTGTTGGTAAACATTTATTACTTGCTATTAAAGATGTACTGGGAGATGCAGCTACTGAGGAAATCATCCAGGCGTGGGAAAAAGCATACGGAGTCATCGCTGAAGTCTTTATTTCTGTCGAAAAAGAAATGTACGAGGAAACGAAAAATAGGACTGGAGGATGGGTCGATTTCCGTGACTTTAAAGTGACGAAAAAAGTAGTGGAAAGTGATGTAATTACATCATTCTATTTAGAACCGGCCGATGATAATCCTTTCCCTTCATACGAGCCTGGACAATATATTACGGTAAAAGCTGAAATTGAAGGCGAACCATACACTCATATGCGTCAATACAGCTTATCTTGTGCACCTGGTGAAGGCTACTATCGTATTAGTGTCAAACGCGAAGATGCTACTTCAGAACATCCGGCAGGAATTGTTTCTACATTCTTGCATGAAAAGGTTCAAGAAGGCAGTATTCTACCAATCAGTGCTCCAGCTGGAGAGTTTGTGTTAGATCAAAAAGATACGAGGCCATTAGTATTGCTGAGTGGCGGGGTTGGACTTACTCCGATGATGAGTATGCTGGAATCAGTCATCGAGGAACAACCGGATCGTAAAGTGATTTATATCCATGCAGCCAATTCCGGTAACGTTCATGCGATGAAAGACCGCGTGAAAGAAATTACTGAAGCTCATAAAAACGTCATTAACTATACGATATATGCTTCCCCTCAAGAAAATGATCAATATGATAAAAAAGGACACATAGATGCCGAATGGCTCTCAACCGTCCTACCTGGTCCTGATGCTGCTTACTATTTCTGTGGACCTAAAGGATTTATGCGTGCGGCTTATCTTATGTTGAAAGACTATGGTGTTGCTGAAACGGATATCCACTTTGAAATATTTGGACCATCTGAGGATATTATTAATTAATGATATAAAAAAAAAGAATGAAGGTAATCCCATCTACTGCCTTAGTGCACAGTGGATGGGATTTTTAATGTTAATCCTGCATACAATACCATAATCAGTAAAGTATTTTATACTTTTGGTAAAAAATACTTTACCTTATGTAAAAAATATGTTACCTTATTAATAGAAGAGGTGAATGATATGCCATTAAATCAAGAAAGAAAAATCAGCAACAGGATTGTTATTTTAAGAGCTGAAAGGGGGTTATCGCAACGGGAACTTGCAGATCAATTGGGTGTAAGTAGACAAACAATTATTTCCCTAGAGAAAAACAGATACAATCCCTCTTTGAAATTAGCGTTTGATATTGCTCTTTTCTTCAATGTTGATTTACAAGAAGTTTTTCAATATGAATTGGAGGATGATAAATGATGGAAGCTTTATTAACCACTTTACGTCTTACCTATGTAGTCATTTTCTTTATTGCCATTTTCTATGCTTTAAAATTTGAATTTGGAAGAGAATCTAAAGATGAACGCGGAAAAAGTATTATGAACAGATCATATGGTATAATATTTCCTTTACTTCCACTTGGATGGTTTTTAATTGAGATGTATGATCAATACATTCAACACTTGAATTATGAAACATATAAACTGGTGATTTGGTTCTTGATTTCAGGATTGATGATTCTCCATGCAACTATTTTAACTGTCTTAAGAAGAATCTATTAATGAGAAGGGAGTGTTCATATTGACTAGTTGGGCTTGGATTGGTCTCTCAGGTATTGTTGTGCTAACTCTTTTACCTTTCCTGAGTAAGAAACAGCGTTCCAAGGAAAAAATTCGAGAAGCAGTGATTACAATTTTCATTGTGTTTTCAATCATCATTGCTGTACTCCTCTTTCATGTCAATTATATACTGGCTCTAATTCTTGGCTTCATCGCGTTTATTTTGTTAGACAAAAAAACGTATACAAAGAAAAGGTTAATCATATATGGGGGAATTGTTTTAATTCTTTTTGTTACAGCCTCCTTCATCTTTCGTGATAATCCTAATTATGTACTCAACCACCTGAAAAACAACCCAGATACAACTTCCCTCTTTGTTGCAAGAAATGGTGAAGAAATCATCTCGTATCAGGCTGATATCGTCCGGCCATTAGCCAGTACAGTAAAAATCCCCATCGCTATTGAGTACGCTTTTCAAGTTGAAGAAGGATTATTAGACTGTCAGCAACTCATCTCCCTTGATGAACTAAACAAATTTTACCTTAAAGGGACAGACGGGAACGCCCATGAAGAATGGTTAAAAGACATTCGCGCAAACAATAAAGTAAAAGAAAATCAAGTAACATTACACGAAATCGTAAAAGGAATGATCACATACAGTTCCAATGCAAACACTGAATTCCTCCTGCACCTTCTTGGTGTTTCTGAAATCAACAAAAGGATAAACTCCCTCGGTCTAACAGACCATGAACCGATTTATCCTATGGTCAGTCCACTTCTCATCCCTGACTACATTGCCAATGAATCGAGTAAAGATGAAATCATAGAAGCACTTGAGGCTATGCCTATCGAAAGGTATCGAGAGTTGGCGACAGATTTAAGTAATCGGATGGAAGCCAGCGACATTGATATCGAATCGTATTTCTATAAACACCCGCTCGACATTCAAAAAATTTGGTCGGATCGTTTACCCGGGGCATCTGCAAGTGATTACGCCAGGCTTTTAGCCATTATTTCAAATGATGAATTGCCGACTGAAGCTGCTGCAATCATGAGGGACGTAATGGAATGGCTGATGGAATTTAATGAAGCAAATCATGATGTCTACGCTCATTTCGGATCTAAAGGTGGTTCTACCGCGTTTATTTTAAATGACGCACTTTATGCCGAAGACCTGGACGGCAATAAAACAGAGATTGTATTATTCACCGATCAGCTAAATCTTTGGGAAAATATCATGATTGGCCATAACATGAATTCCTTTATAGGAAATATAATCGGTAATGAAACGTATCGAGAAGAAGTAAAACAGGAACTCAACTGAGATATGAAGTAAGATGCTGATTGTTTGCCCGCCCTCCCCTTCTCCTCCATAATCTATGTAAATAGCAGTCTTTCAGAAGGGAGGAGAAATATGCTACAAAAACTAAATGCTAAAGAGCATACAGTTCCATTTAGAGGATACTTTACAATCAAAAGAATCCACCCTGGGAAAATTCATAAAAATGATGTGGAAGATTACGGTTTCGGCCCTCTTTCCAATATCGATCACGCTTTTATGAAAAAAAGCTTAACAATTAAAATGCATGAACACGTAAATGATGAGATTTTAAGTTATGTACTGAAAGGAACTTCCTATCACCGAGATTCAGCTGGCTTAGAAGATACAATAAAAAAAGGACGTTTAATGATGATGAATGCAGGGGAAAGCTTTTGGCATGAGGAAAAAGCGAAAAGCGAAGACATTGAAATGCTGCAAATTTTCCTGCGTCCCCACTCCTCCGGGTTGCCGCCATCGATCCAATTTCATGAAAAGCCTCTTGCTAATGAAAATTGGTATGTGATGGTTGGACCCGAGAGCAGTGATGCACCACTAACCGTAAGGCAAAACGCCTTCATACTCGATGCTCATCCACAATCGAGCCAAACATTGGAAATTCCAAGCTATCCAGCTCTAAAACCGTTTCTCGCTTAGCTTGGAAAAATATGAAGCTGTCACCGACTTGGAAAAAGATCTCCCACCAATTACAGCAATGACAGATGCAACAGTTGTATTATTTTTTGTTGATATGGCTGCGCCAATGACTCTAGACGGGACAATCAGTGGAATTCAAAAAGAATAGAATAACCTTCACTTCCCACCTTATCAGGTGGGATTTTTTTGCCGTGAATTTTCCCGTTCCATCAAGCTTTCCACCCGCATTACCTCATTTTTCCATTGCTAACCTCTGAAAAACTACATATAATAGAACAAACGTTCTTGTCAGGTGGTGCAAAGCAACATGGATTATTCAACTTATCCGCGAAATGACGTTTTATGTATAGATATGCGCTCTTTTTATGCCAGTGTTGAAGCGGTAAAACGCGGACTTGATCCGATGAAAACGATGCTTGCTGTTGTAGGTGACTTAAATCGTCCCGGGAGTATTGTCCTCGCTGCTTCCCCTGCCTTAAAGGAAAAGTATGGTATTAGTAATGTGAGCCGCTACTTTGAACTTCCAGATGACCCTAACATTCATATTGTTCCCGCACGAATGGCTGATTATTTACATGTTTCCTTGGAAATCACAAAATTAATTAATAATTATGCACCAAAGGAAGCGATTCACCAGTACTCCGTTGATGAAGTTTGGATAACGGTAAACGGATTGGGACGTCTTTTTGGAAATCGACGGGAAATTGCCGAGAAAATAAAAAATGAAATCTTAGACAACTTTGGGCTTACTGCTTCCATCGGAATTGGTGATAATAAATTCCTCGCCAAGGTGGTCATGGACCTTCATGCAAAAAAGGAAGATATTGCAGAATGTAAATACGAAGACGTGAAAGCAAAACTTTGGCCCTTCCCAATCGAGAAAATTTGGGGAATCGGCAGCAGAATGAAACGCAATCTCAATCGTATGGGAATTATCACCTTGGGACAGCTCGCCCGCTATGATTTGAATCAATTAAAAAAACGCTTTGGGATTATGGGAGAACAACTTTACTGGCATGCTTGGGGTATTGATTTAAGTCCAGTTTATGGTGATTTCACCAAAACTGAACAAAAGGGATTTGGACATGGAATTTCGCTGCTTCGTGATTACTCTAAGGAAGAAGTCGCAACCTGTATTTTGGATTTATGTGAGGAGGTCTGCCGTCGTGCCAGAACTGCAAACCAAGTTGGAAAAACAATCAGCCTTGGTATCTCCTACTCATCAGAAACCGGAGGCGGATTTTCCCGCTCCATGAGCATTGATCGGCCCACAAATGGAACGATGGATATGCATGAAATCTGTATGCAGCTCTTCCGAAAATTCTATGACGGAAGAAGCAACATCCGCCATGTTTATGTTACTCTTGGCAATCTTTATGATTACGGTGACATCCAGCTTGATTTATTTGAAAATCGGCTAAAGAAAAATAATATCGGCTTTGTAATGGATGCCATCCGTGATAAATATGGTGCCACTTCCATTCTACGTGCGTCCAGTTACACCGAAGCAGGAATTCTGCTTGAACGCAGCAGAAAAATCGGTGGCCATCAAGCATGACGTCCCAGAATACCCTTTCAAAGAATCCATGCTATAATGAACACAGATTCAATCCTCAAACAGAGAAAGGAAGGATAAAGCATGAAAAAATTACTTTTACTCATGACTTTTCTGTTTATCGTTTTCTTAGTGGCTTGTAATAATGAGTCAGAAAAAAATGAAGCTTCCAATCCTAATGATTATCCAAATGAAGTGGAAGAAAATCCAATTGTCACGATTACAATGGAAAATAATGAAAAAATAATCGCAGAATTATACCCGAAGATTGCACCGAATACAGTTGCGAACTTCATCTCATTAATTGAAGATGACTTTTATGACGGATTGATTTTTCATCGGGTAATCCCTGGCTTCATGATTCAAGGCGGTGACCCTGAAGGAAATGGCACAGGTGGTCCGGGATATTCTATTACGGGTGAATTTTCTTCCAATGGTTTTGAAAATGATTTAGCCCATGAACGTGGTGTGCTATCGATGGCAAGATCACAGTCCCCAGATTCTGCAGGCTCGCAATTTTTTATTATGGTAGAAGACTCTCCCCACTTAGATGGAGAATATGCGAGCTTTGGTAAAGTAATTGAAGGGATGGAGGTTGTAGATGCAATCGTCTCGGTCGAACGGGATGAAAGGGACAAGCCATATGAAGATCAAACCATCCAATCAATGGAAGTTGATTTAAAAGGTTATAATTACCCAGAACCGGATACCCAGTAATCGGAATGAATCTTAAAGAACATGAAATATTTACTTATTTGTCACAGACGCAGGTATGGTGTATAGTACAATTATACCACAAAAAAGTTTCATGACATAAACCCAGTCGAATAGCGAGGAAAGTCATATGGATGAGATAGTGAAAATAACCTATAGAGAAAGAATACAGTATGACATCGAGGAAGCAATCAATGACATGATGATGATTGTCGTTTTCGACTATCATGGAAATATTCAATATGTCAACGATAAGTTTACAGAAGTCACCAACTACGCTAAAGAAGAAATGCTTGGAAATTCATTTGGAAATTTTTTTACAAGTGAGATATCAGAAAATCTAACCCACACCATCGAAGACGAAAAAAAGTGGGCTGGAGAGTTGAAACAAAAGAAGAAAGACGGTACATATTATTGGAGCGATATCACCATTTCACCAATTATGAATAAGATTACCGGAGACAAACACTATGTTTTGCTTCAGCGCGAGATAACAGAAAGAAAAGAACATGAGCAAATGATAGAGAAATTGGCCTATGTCGATCCTTTAACAAGCCTTCCTAATCGGAACCAAATTACGAGATGGATAAATGATTGCCATCACGCAGCAGACAAAGAGATAACCGTATTTTTTATTGATATTGACCGCTTTAAAATAATTAATGATAATTTTGGACATGATGTAGGGGATCAAGTACTAATCACCATTTCTGAACGACTCAAAGCATGCATCCAAGATAAAGATTTTATCTTCCGATATGATGGAGAAGAATTCATTCTTCTTTTGGAAAATCAATCGATGGAAGATATCAATAACAAATTGAATCAACTACTTGCGGCAATCCGTAAACCAATTTGTGTTGATAATCTGGAGCTGTTGGTTACAGCAAGTATCGGTATTAGTAGAGGCTTTCCTTTTTCAGGTGATGAGGAGATTCCATCTATTGAGAACTTGATCAAAAAAGCTGATACAGCGATGTATCATGCAAAAAAACAAGGTAGAAACCAATTCCATTTCCATACCGATAACCAAGAGAGAGAATTGGAACGTACCTATCAGATCGAACTTGAAATTCACGAAGCATTGGAACGCAATGAATTTTCACTTGTTTATCAACCACTGATCAATTTAAGGACGAATAAGATCGTTGGTGTTGAATCTTTACTACGTTGGGATAATCGGTTGTTGGGAAGAATTTCTCCTGCAGAATTCATTCCAATTTTAGAAGAAACCGGCCTTATCATACCAGTCGGCAAATGGATCCTTCAAAGCGTGAGTATACAAATGAAAAGCTGGCAAGAGCAAGGATTATTCCTGCAACGTGTTTCGGTTAACGTCTCTCCAATTCAATTTCAAGATCCTTACTTTGTAGCCGACTTGAAAAAAATCTTGCATAAAGCAGAAGTCGATCCCTCCTATTTGGAATTGGAAATCACAGAGGGCACGTTATTAGATATCGATGATTCAGCAAAAAAACTGCATGATTTACAAGACTTAGGAGTAAAAGTTTCTATTGATGATTTCGGTACGGGCTATTCTTCTTTAAGTTACTTAAAACAACTGCCGATCGACACATTAAAAATTGATAAGTCTTTTATTGATGATCTGGATAGGGACGGAAAAATCATTGTCAACACCATCATCAGCATGGGCAAGAACTTGCAATTCCGTGTAATTGCAGAAGGCATTGAAAACAGTGATCAATTCAAATACTTAAAACAACAACAATGCCATGAGGGACAAGGTTACTTTTTCAGCCGCCCCGTCGAAAGTGATAAAATAGAAGAACTTTATTACTCTCTCCAATAAGAATGATGTCCACTGGACAGGATAAAAGAGGCTGGGACATAACTAGCCGAAAACAGTAATTAAAAAGGATCCAAGCAATCAAAACTTTGCTAGGATCCTTTTTTGAGTCAAATTTATCATTATCGG
>NZ_JBHUDE010000132.1:0-15905 GCF_042678205.1 Oceanobacillus luteolus | reverse complement strand
TAACTTTACTGGGTTAGTTTAGTGTTGCCTTTTTTAAGGATAATGCACCTTGATAACTGAACAATTATTTATTTACCTCTTGACATATCACCGCAGGTCTTTATTTATGTCAAAACAATATAATAAGCGAGTTACCTTTTATAAGTATTTTATAGAAAGCTATACATGAATACAATTGAAACGTACTGGAAACTTCTCGACTGAAATATTGCTGAAGAAAAGATATACTGATACAAGAAATAGGAAAGGAAGAGACTCGATGATACGCACAATGGCAATACGAAGACTTCATGGAGAGGATCTCGAACTATTCAAAGATATGAATACCGGCATAGAGGACGACTATGTATTACGTGTATTTGATCAATTAACAGAAGGGAACAATCGGCTTTTTGGGCTTTTCATAAATGATCAAATCGCAGTTATCGGCGGCTTTACACTCTTTAAAAAACGCTATGCGATGTTAGGTCGATTAAGGACAGATCGCAGATTCCGTGGTCAAAATCTTGCAACCGAATTGAACAGATATTTAATCAAAGAAGCTTTCCATATCGATGGAATCGACTGGGTCGGGGCGAATACACAAGAAGATAATTTTCCAGCGAAACGAGTACTTAAGAAACTGGGACTTACACCCCTAACCGCTTTACATGGAGCATGGACGGATAACTTATCTTCCTTATCAAATGATCAGGAACAATGGCAAGAGGTCTATAACAAAGACGAAAAGAAGGACTGGATACAGGGTGCAATCATAGATACAAATTATATTTTCCCCTACGCTTGCTATTATCCATTTCCCACATCTTGGGAACTATTCAATGGAGATGAACTCGATCATTGGCGTTTCTTTGAAAATAAACAACGGACCCGATTTTTCATCTTAAAAACCGACCAGAAGAAACATCATTACCTTCATTTAGTGTATCCTTGGAATGACTTACATCTCCAGACTGGAATATGGGAAACGACACAATCAGTATATGAGGATATCGTGAAGGAAAATCCAAATGAGCAGACATATATTTGGGTAGATTTAACAAAAGAAGCAGCCAGCCAATTACCTAAAAACCACTCATTTACATTACCTTCTCCATGGGTTTTACATGGTATCACAAAAGAAAAATGGGAGCGAATGAATTAACTTCATTCCTCCCCTCCAGCTTCACTACTATATTCAATGGTCACTTCTTCCATTTCCTTAATCGCAGCTTGATAAATCCGTTCCAACTCCTTTTCCAACACCGCTTTATCTTCAGTTCCTATTTCCAAATTTGGGAGTTGTTGGAGCTTTTCATCAGCATATTTCCGAAGCATGTCAACTTGCTTTTCCTTTTCTTCTTCAATGAGTTCTTGCAATTCTATCTCTACTTCGGTAACCTTTTCTACCAGTGCTGCCTTTAAACGTTCGGTCTGTTCGGCTTGTTCCTCTTGAATTGCTCTGTCAATTTCCTCGATAGATTCATCCGTCTTATTATTAAACCAAGTTGTTAGAACACCAGAAATAGAAGAATCTGCAGCAGTTATTGTTAATCCCCCAGTAAACAGCGCAACACTAATCAATAGAATATAAAATGACCGTTTCTTTTTACCCATGATTAACCTCCGGAAAAGAAGGGGAAGGTTCTGGAAAAGAGCCTAACCTTTTTATTCATTGATGCGTGATATAACCGCATCTAAAGCAGCCTTTGCTTCTTCACCCAGTTGCTGCGCTGTAGCCGTAATCAATTCTTCCTGCTGGCTCACTAAAGCATCCAGGACGTTATTTACTTCTTCCGTCAAGCTGTCGATTGCCCAATCCACTTGGTTTCTAAGATTTCTTGAAGTAATCTCTTCCTGTGTTTCCAATTCTGCCGCTAATTCTTCTTGTGCAGCCTGTATAGCCTCTTCCAACTCCTGAACCGCCTGATCTCTCGCCACTTCAATATCAGATGTCAGTTGAGCGATTGCAGCATTCCCTGATTCAGATGTAAATGTGGTTAAGTCATTGGTTGCATATTCCAGGCCAGCATCTGCATTTCTTAAGATTTCGAAGTACCCATCAAGAAATACATTGTAGAACTGCAATCCAACCTCAGCTAAAATCGCCTGCTTCTCCCCATCAATCTCTCCGATATGCTCCAATTTCGCTTGAATAAGTTCTTCCAATGTTGTTCCTGTCGCCAATTCCCTGCTTAAATCAATATCCACACCGGCTTGCTCTTTTAAAGCAGCATATTCAGCCTCAAGCCCAGGCAACTTACTTTCAACGTACGCTTCTGTATCTGCTTCAATATCGGCTACCGATTGACCAAACATCCCGTTATACCATGCACGCAGCTGCTCCCCTGCACTCGTGGATGCAAAAGCCATCCCCGCCCCCCAAACCATGACAATAGCTAATCCAAATATGGTAATCTTCCCTTTGAAAGAATGCATAAATTTTTTCACTAGTTAACTCCCCTTTTCATTGTTTAAGTAGTAAATCTTCCAGATATTCTGTTATCTCTGTATTGATTTCTTTTCTAATGCTTTCTTCTTTCTCTTTTTCATAATGGTTTAATCTTTTTAGTAAACTTCGTTCCTTCTTCGATTCTTCCAACTCTTTTTCAATTTGAATCCGATAGTCCTGCAAATCATTGATCACGGTATCAACTTCCAGTTTAATTACTAACTCGGACTCCTCTTTCCGTGCCTTCATTTTCTCTTTTGCATTATCGGCTTCTTGGTGAAAAAGAGTGGGGATCAAGTTGATTATTTCTTGAGTTGACTGCTTATGTAGATTCAAAGAGGTATTTTCGGTTGCTTCGGCAGATGATAGATTAAAATGTAAGAGCAACAATAGAAAAAGACTTCCTAACCGCAACGTTTTTCCCACATCACCTCTTCCTTTCCCTTTTCTAGTAAATTACTGTTAAGTTTTATAGTAACAGATTGAATAATATTAAAAATCGGAAAATTAAACTATTTTTGTTCTAGTAGTAAAGATAGCCTCCTTTCATTTTATCTGGGAGTAACCTTCGCGCACGGTACTAATACATGGTTATATACTCCCAAAGCGAAAAAATAGAATAGAAATTTCTTCTATGAGGAAAAAAGCATTTTCCTCTCTCTATTCCTAAAGTATGATATTGTCTCAAATACCAAACTATATACCCGGCCATTTTGAAACTTTTTATCTGTAAATTTGAAACAAATCCTATCATTTTTCGTATAAACTATTAATTAGTATAAACAGGAGGGGAAAATATTGGAGCATATTACAAAAAAACGTTTGAAAGCAATACTTATCGATTCTTTTCTGAGTGGTGTCGTATCTTATGGAGCAGAATGTATCTTACGGAAAAAAATTAAGAATGAGGCTTTCCATGCAGTTGTATTGCCATTTGCGACACAGTACACACTTGAGTATGTGCAATTGAAAACTACTGGCAGCACGGTCGGCTATAAGTTGATGGGGCTGGAGCTGGCCAATGAAGATGACGGTGAATTAACCGGTAAACAAATCGTAAAACGTATGGTACATCGCGATACGACGAGTACAATAGAGTATATCCGTGATCGAAAAAACTTTGCAGAGCAAGATGGAGCCGTCTTTCCCCACGACAAGAGGACAGGCACCATTGTTAGAGAAGTGTCGAAGTAATAGTTTTGAAGTTTAAAGACAATAAAACACAGCTCCGTTACACTTAGGGAGCTGTGTTTTCATTTTCCATCACATGAACCATGAAAGGATAGAAACAAAGATTTAAAACGTTATAGCTTACTTTCCTTGTTTCTGTTTTTCGCGAAGAAAGAATTCTACAGAAGGTAATTCATCGTTTTTCAAAAATTGGGATGAGTAATTCGAAGCTTCTTCAATTTTATCCGACAAATAGTTTTTTCTTTCAAAGAGAATACTGCGGAAGTAATCGAGCTGTCTCATTACTTTTGCCGTTAGTGCTTCCTGACTATCCAATCGTTTTTCAAACTTTTTATTTGCCTCTTCCTGAGAGTCCAACTGATTCATTATGCTCTCCTGCATTTCCAATTGTTTATTCACACTGTTTGACAACTGTTCATTTTCCTTTGAAATGTTCTCCAACTTTTGAAGCAGTTGCTGATGGTTCGAAGACATCCTACTCCATTTTTCTTGGAGTTCGGTTTCTTTTAATCGGCCTTTCTTCAATTGGTTACGGGTTGCAGATTGTTCCATTTCCAACTTGGTCAGCTGATCCAACAGTTCCTGTTCCATCACAACTTGCTTTTTATTGAATTGTTCCAAGGTTTTTAATTGACCTTCCACATTCAGCCATTTTCTTTCTTCTTCTACATGTTGGTTGTCAATCAACGTTTTTATACTTTGTATATGGGATTGAATGGCATGATTAAAACGGGCTTGTTCTTTCACCATTTCGGATGCATGGTTATATATAAAAACATCCTGGTTATTTCCTTCCAGTTCCGCACCATTTCGATAAATATTCAGTTTATTTTCATTGATATAGAGCCCCATCGTTTCACCCCTTGTGCATTACTCCCATTATTTTATGCAGTAATCACAAGATAGGGACTTTCTATTCGATTCGGTTATCTGCGAATGTAGAAACAGACTGCTTCACGCTGCGGCCACCAATCACACGGCTCACTTTTTCAAGAATTAAGTCAACCGATTCTTCGTCATTGAACAAATCATAATCCGCAATATTAATCCGTAATACCGGGCAAGCATTAAAGCTGTCAATCCATTTACTATAACGGTCATGCATTTCTTCCCAATAACTTATTGGTGTGCTCTTTTCCATTTCTCTTCCACGTTCATGAATCCGTTTAAGGACTTCATCCAATGAACCTTCAATGTAGATAAGCAAATCTGGATGAGGAAAATATGGAGTCATGACCATCGCATCAAATAAGTTTTTATACGTTTCATAATCGGTCGGGGTCATCGTCCCTTTCTCATAATGCATCTTGGCAAAAATCCCCGTGTCTTCATATATCGACCGATCTTGGACAAATCCGCCGCCATACTCAAAGATTTTCTTTTGTTCTTTGAACCGTTCCGCAAGAAAATACACTTGCAAGTGGAAGCTCCAACGCTGAAAATCTTCATAAAAACTTTCCAAATATGGGTTATTATCTACCTTTTCAAAAGATGTCTTGAAATTCAATGCGTTTGCTAGCGTTTTTGTCATCGTGGATTTGCCTACACCAACGGTACCGGCAATCGTAATTACTGCATCATTTGGGATTCCGTATTTCTCTCTTGCATTCATTGTTCTGCTCCTTTTACCATAAGCTCTTCTAACTTTTCTTCCACGGCTGCGATAATAGAATTCAATTTTTCCGGATAACGGACGAAATCCTGCTCATCACCGTTTATTCGTAGAACGGGGATTTCGGGATGTTCCTGTTCAAATCTCTCCATAAAATGATCGTAATCACTAGAAAGCTGATTTAAGTATGCAGGATCAATATTTCTTTCAATTTTTCTATCACGCTTTTTAATTCGTTCCAAAATGGTTTCTAGACTTCCTGTTATGTATATGATTAAATTCGGCAAAGGCATGTCCTTTGTAAGAATTTCATAAATCTGCTCATATTTTTCCAACTGGTTGCCACTTAGTGTACGTCTTGCAAAGATCATATTTTTAGCTATATGATAATCAGCAACAACAGGATGTTGCTTCATTAAATAGTTCTTCTGTATATCTTCCAATTGTTTATAACGATTACATAAAAAAAACATTTCCGTTTGAAAGCTCCATTCGCTTACATCTTCATAAAATTTACCGAGAAAAGGGTTTTCATCGACAATTTCTTTTAATAAATGAAAATCAAAATGAGTGGATATCCTTTGTGCCAGCGATGTTTTTCCAATGCCAATTGGACCTTCAACTGCAATGAATGGTATTTTCGCCATTGTAACTCCCTCCTCAAATCAGACCTTTCATATTCTAACATAATATTTTTTATTCTACTAGAGAGGAAATGTACTCCATATTTCAATTTTACATTTTATGATGAGCTAGATTTAGTAGGTTAGGATGTTAGAAGTTAGGGGTATATTCTATTACATTCCAATTCAGCCAGCGACCAACCAACCTTCCTTGTCCATACTAGCATTTCTACGCCGGAACGAATCCATATTATTTAAAGAAAGATGGGGAGTAAAGATGAGTTTAACGAAACAAATTGTAATCGCACTAATAGCAGGTGTTGTTGCAGGTATATGTTTGACATTTGTGCCTAGTAATATTTTTAATAACATTGATACGTACTTATTAAGCCCAGTAGGGCAAATTTTCTTAAATCTGATTATGATGCTCGTAGTACCAATTGTATTTGTATCCATCGTACTTGGAACAGCAGGCCTTGGTAACCCGGCTGAATTAGGTAAGATAGGTATTGGTGCACTGGGGTTTTTCCTAGTTACATCAGCGATCGCCATTGCAATTGGTTTAGGAATAGGAAATATACTAGAGCCTGGAAAAGAAGGCGTATTTGAAACAGATGCAACATTTGAAGGGGAAGAAGCACCCCCAATCATGGATACGATAACTAATATTATCCCTGAAAACCCAATAAGTGCGATGGCATCGGGAGACATGTTGCAAATTATTGCATTTGCTGTATTTATTGGGATTGCACTTGCCATTTTAAAAGAAAAGACAATTGGTATCCATCAATTGTTTGAACAGGCTAACGAAATATTAAATTGGTTAATTACCAAAATCATGTATGTGGCACCATATGGAGCGTTCGCGCTGATCGCTTCTGCAATTGGAGGAGCTGGAATTGATGCTTTAAGCTCTATGGCAATGTATATGATTGCCGTCCTTCTCAGTCTCCTTATCCATGGTACGTTCGTATATGGCTCAGCGATTTTGTTTCTTGGCAAAGCAAATCCGGTAACATTTTTTAAAGGGTTCTTCCCTGCAATGTCAGTTGGTTTCAGTACATCCAGTTCCAATGCGACATTACCGATTTCAATGAAAACCGCTCAAGAAAAACTTGGCGTAAAAAAAGAAATCTCAAGCTTCGTGCAACCTTTAGGAGCAACCATCAATATGGATGGTACTGCGATTATGCAAGCAGTCGCAGTCGTATTCATTTCTCAGGTGTACGCCATTCCATTGTCACTCACCGATTATTTACTTGTTATCCTGACCGCTACGCTTGCAAGTATCGGAACTGCTGGAGTTCCTAGTGTAGGATTGGTCATGCTTGCGATGGTGTTAAATCAAGTCAATCTCCCGGTAGAAGGAATTGCATTGATTATCGGTGTGGACCGATTACTGGACATGGTCAGAACATCCGTCAACATTACCGGAGATGCGACTTGTGCATATATCTTGTCCGAAAGGGAAAAACGAAATACCCACACAGCCAATTAAAAAAGAGGACGAAATCGTCCTCTTTTTCTATGCAAGAATATCTAATTTCCATGTATCTATTGAAAGAACATCTTCATAGTTGTCTAGTAATCGATGAAAGATGGTCTCCCAGGATTGAGCTTGGGCGTATCGAAATCCCTGTTCCCCCATTCGAACTCGTAGTTCATCATTGGAAAGCAACGAAACAACTGCTTGCGCAAACTGCATAGCATTTTTCTCTTCACATAAAAGACCCGTCTTTCCCCGTTCGATGATGTTCCTTACACCACCTGCATCCGCACCAATCACTGGTGTACCACAAGCGAGTGATTCTAAAACAACATTTCCGAATGTCTCTGATGCGGATGGGAATACAAAGAGATTTGCTGCAGCATAGACTCTCGCAAGTTCTTTACCTTCAATAAATCCAGTCAATGTCATATTATCTGGTGCCGCTGTCTTCAGACCCTCTTTCAGTGGGCCATCACCTACAACAAGCCAGTGGACCTTTTCTTTTATCCCTTCTGGTAAGTGCTCAGCAATAGACGGTAAAAGCATAATATCTTTTTCTGACGCAATCCGTCCTACATAGAGCAATATATACTTTTCTTCTATACCGTATGTTGTTCGAACCAATTCTGTATGATAATCACGATGGAAAATATCTCCGTCAATTCCTCTTGGCCAAATAGCTATATTTTTAAAATCATGTTCCTCCAGACGTACTTTCGTATCAATGGAAGGTACAAAAATCTTTTCCAGTGGACGATGAAACCATTTCAAATATTTCCATAGCACATCCGTCAAAAATTGTAAGTGATAGTGTTCAAGATATTTATCAAAATCTGTATGATAGGAACCAACTAGAGGGATATGATACTTTTTAGCAAAATGCAGTCCACATAAGCCTAAATTAAAAGGTGTCGCCACATGGATAATATCCGGCTTAAATTCCATTATTTCCTCTTTGATCTGTAACATGTTAGGAAAAGCTATCCGGCATTCAGGATACAATAAAAATGGCATACTTTGAAAGGATAAAACTTGTGAAGAAAATTGACTCTCTTTCGTCGCTTTTGGTGCAAATACACGATAATCAATATTATTTTTCTTTAAGAATTTCGTATATCGATCAAGCGTCCTTGCCACCCCATTCACATCTGGAACAAAAGTATCTGTAAAAATAGCTATTCTCATAATAACCCCCACATGATTATCATTTTTGATAACTTCCATACCGTAATACTTTATTCATTATGCGTTTTCCAACCGGATTACAGCGCTGTGCTTCCCTACATCTTTAAAAGTTCAAAAGATCATGCACCATTTACAAAACATGCGGAACAAATTGCTGTATCGCTAAAAATGAACACAGACCGGTTGTACTGCCAAGCATCATTCCTACCAACACATCTGAAGGATAATGTAGTCCTAAGAAAATTCGTGATAAGCCAACTGAAACTCCAATGAACAATAGTGCGGAGAACAGTAACGGGGATAATAAAATAAATGGCACGGTGACAGAAAAAATCGCGGTCGTATGACCAGAAGGAAAGGAGTGGTCCTTTAATGGATTATCCAATACATTCGTATTTTCCAAAACAAAATAAGGACGTCTTCTTGGGTAAATCTTTTTCATGATTGCAACAGGCAAATGGCTGACTGCTAAAGAAATAGCCGCAGCAATCGCAGTCATCTGAACTTCTTGACGGGTAAAAAGCATGAGTAAAACAACCCCAGCGATAGTGAACGTTGCCCCACCTAAATGAGTAATGATACGAAAATATCGCTGTAACAAAGGATGATCAAAATATTTATTAATCGACCGGAAAAGCTGACTATCCACTTCATACAGGTTATCCCATATTTTCATCCTTCATCCCTCCTTCTTCTACCTCCATCTTAAGGGATGAATACTAATCCATTGCTAATTTACTTTAAAGCTATTGTAAAATTCCAGACAATAAAAAAATCAGCAGGTTTCATCTGCTGATTTCGAAAATATATTCATATATTTTATTAACTTGGTAATAAAAACAACAACACACAGAAGTAATGACAAACGGTACCAAATATCACGAATAGATGCCATACAAGGTGATGATACGGGAAGCCACGCCATACATAGAAAATACAACCGAACGTATAAAACATCCCTCCAACAACGAGTAACATCAGGCCCGTCGGATGAAGATTCGCGACAATCTGATTCCAACCAAGGACGACAATCCATCCCATTAATACATATAATAATGTAGAAGTGATGAGGAATCTCTTTGTAAAGAAAGCTTTAAATATAATGCCTCCCAACGCAATTCCCCATACGATGCCAAACATCGTCCAACCCAATGTACCTTGAATAACATGAAAAATAATTGGAGTATAGGTCCCTGCGATGAACAAATAAATGGAAGCATGATCAAAAATCTCAAAAAGATCCTTGGTTTTCCCCGGTGGTAAAGCGTGGGCCATCGTAGAAGAAAAATACAAGATGAGCATCGTCGAACCAAATATGGTGAAACTCACAACATGTAATGCAGTTCCTTCTGTAGCTGCAGTAAGAATCAATACAACTAATCCCGCGATACTGAAGAGTGCCCCAATTCCATGTGTGATTGCATTTGCAACCTCTTCACCTTTCGTAAAAACATGTGTTGTTGCCAAAAACATCATTCCTTAATTACTTATTTTGTCTAGTATACCAGATGTATACCTTTATTGTTCTTAGATTAACCAGAAGTCGGCTATTTTATCAAAAAAGGGGATAGAATCACCTCTATCCCCTAAATGTTAAATAATCCGTATACGTATCACATTTTCAATAGCATTGATTTCCGCTTGAATTCCCGGTAAAACATCACCATTCACTTTTTCATCGATATCAATCATCGTATAGGCAAAATCACCCCGACTTTTATTGATCATCGCAGCTATGTTCAATTCACGCGTAGAAATGATGGAACTGATTTGCCCTACCATATTCGGTACGTTCCGGTGGAATACGGTGATTCTGCGTTTTCCTGTATAAGGAAGAATCGCATTCGGGAAATTAACAGCATTCCGGATATTACCTGTTTCCAGAAAATCTTTTAATTGATGGGTAGCCATCCTTGCACAATTTTCTTCAGATTCTTTTGTAGATGCCCCGAGATGCGGTAAAGCAATTGCATTTTCCATATGCAAAATACGATCATTCGGGAAGTCAGTGATATATTTACCAATCTGACCTTCTTTTAATGCAACTTCCAGGTCATCCTCATTCACTAAGCCACCACGTGAAAAGTTAAATAAATGGACGCCAGGTTTCATGCGTTGGAAAGCCTCCGCATTCAGTTTACCTTTCGTTTCTTCCGTCAGTGGGACATGAATCGTTATATAATCCGCTTTTTCAAATACTTCCTCCATGGACATCGCACGTTCGATATTTCGTGAAAGTCTCCATGCAGTATCAACAGATATATATGGATCGTAACCAATAACATCCATATCCAAGTTCAACGCATCATTCGCAACGAGAGCACCAATTGCCCCCAGCCCAATCACACCAAGTTTTTTTCCTTTCACTTCTCGACCGACAAATTGCTTTTTCCCCTCTTCAATGAGCTTGGGTACATCTTCTCCCTTTCCTTTCAGCGAATTTACCCACTCAATCCCCTGAAATAAATTACGGGAAGAAGCCATTATTGCCGTAAGCACCATTTCTTTGACCGCGTTGGCATTTGCTCCAGGCGTATTGAAAACTACAATTCCCTTTTCCGCACAAGCTCGGATGGGGATGTTGTTTACACCAGCTCCAGCACGCGCAATAGCCTTCAAATTGTCATTGAACTCCATATCATGCATGTGATAACTGCGCACAACGATTCCATCAGGATTCTTTGCTTCATTATCAACTTTATAGTTTTCATCCTTTAAAACTGCCATTCCAGACTTAGCAATATTGTTTAATGTTTTGATCGTTTTAATTTTGTCTAAAGTTATTGTTGTCATCTCTCTAATCTTTCTCCTTTTTGGCTTTACTTTTCTTTCTCGTCTCCTAAGAAATAAAAAAAGACTGGAATAATTCCAATCTCAGAAGGAACGAAAACAACAAAAAAACCTCTTGTTTTCTTCTGTCCTTTTGCCTGAGATTTTGAACCCTTCGGCGATGCAATTTGCATTCTCTCCAGAAGCTGCTCCTGTCATAGTGTCACCCACAACATTCGTCGCTTGAAAATATTCTCTTTTCTGACCGCCCCCTTAAATATAAAAAGGCAAGGAGTTATGAAAGTTCCCTTACCTGCCCAGGCGATCGACACATACTCATTACGTGCTCCCTTGCGGTACTCCGCATTTTCGCCAGTTACACGTAACGTTTCAATTTGAAGCTATCTTAACAGAATTTAAAATATATTTCAATAGGTAAAGAGCCGATATTTTAAATTTTTCAGTCAGATGGAGTTATTATTATACTCCCTCTATCCACTACCTTTAATATACCCTTTCCATTTCACACATAAAAAAGAGAAACGAGCAATTCATTTGCTTGTTTCTCTTTTCAGTTCGCACATTTCACGTACCACAAAATGTCTGATATTCGTCTATTTCATAATTTCTCTGGGCAAATTCTTTCTGTTCATCAGAATGGGCATAAGGATTTTTCAACATGGCTAACAGGCTTTCCATCACCGTCTTGTCGTCGTTTTGAACTACAGCTGCGATCGCTTCCTCTACCCAGCGGTTTCTTGGGATGAGCGCTGGATTGCTCTTTCGCATGAGTTCATGGCTTTCTTCTTTACTTTGCTTTTGCCTGCTAAGTCGTTCCTGCCATTTTGTCTTCCATTTCTTAAAATCTTCCATTGCTCCCATAGGGAAGTTCGATTCATCTTCATACGTTAACGCAAGGAAAGTATTCGTATAATCAACTTGATAATGCTGCATCATGGACAACAAATCTTGAATTAATTTCTCATCTTCGGCTTCTTCGTCCATGATTCCAAGTTTAGCCCGCATACCAGCATAATAATGGTGACGATACAGCTTACTAAATTCTGAAATAGCCCCTTGTGCGTTATTCACCGCTTCTTCCTTACCACGACCAAGTAACGGCAGAAGTGATTCGGCAAAGCGGGCCAGGTTCCAAGAGGCAATACCTGGCTGATTTTGATAGGCATAACGACCATTGTAATCAATCGAACTGAATACCGTTTTTGGATCGTAATGATCCATGAAAGCACAGGGACCGTAATCGATGGTTTCTCCGCTAATTGTCATATTATCCGTATTCATGACGCCATGGATAAAACCAACAAGCTGCCATTTGGCGATCAATTGCGCTTGGCGTCTAATGACTTCCTGCAAAAATGCAAGATAAGGATTAGGTGACTCCATTACATCAGGGTCATGGCGTTCTATCGTGTAATCAGCAAGTTTCACAAGCTCTTCTATCTCTCCATATTTCGCAGCAAATTGAAAAGTTCCAACGCGTATATGACTTGATGCAACCCTTGTTAAAATTGCTCCTTCCAATTCGATTTCACGTTGGATCATCTCTCCAGTAGTGACTACCGCGAGACTTCTCGTCGTCGGTATATTCAATCTATGCATTGCTTCACTGATGATATATTCCCTTAACATCGGACCGAGTGCAGCCCTGCCATCACCACCACGTGAATAAGGGGTTTTACCTGCACCTTTAAGTTGGATATCATATCGTTCGTTATCTGGAGTAATGTGTTCACCAATTAACATGGCTCTTCCATCACCTAACATCGTGAAATGTCCGAATTGATGTCCAGCGTAGCTTTGAGCAATAGGAATGGAGTTTGTCGGAACACGGTTGCCGGCGAATATTTCAACAGCTTCTGCACCCTTCATTTCCTCATTGTTCAAGCCAACTGATGCTCCTAATTCATCATTGTATATGACTAGTTTTGGTTGTCTGACAGGGTTCGGTGTGACTTGCTCATAGAAAATCTCCGGGAGATCGGTGTACGTATTTTTTAGGTTCCAGCCTTGATTATTTTTCATAAAGACTCCTTATGGTATAGATGATATGTTATACGGATTAGTGTACTTCTTAGGACCATAGTTATTCAAGGTATTTGACTGTATAAGCGAACTTGTAAAATAGATAGATGAGTTAGAATTGAAGAAAGAAACTAGCTGTCGTGGAAATTTACCAAATCCATTACCACTTACTCCGTTAAATACCTTATGGCAGCCTCTGCAAACACCTCAGCACATTGTACAAGATTCTCCACCGAAACTTGTTCATCGTACCCATGGATTGTGTCTTGGATTCCAGGACCGTATAGTATCGTATCGATTCCATGATTCCGAAAGTGACTAGCATCGCTTGAACCAATTAGAAGGACACTGAAGACAGGTTCGCCCTTTCCTAGGACCGTACGGATTCCTTCCTCCACAGCCTGCACAATTTTGCTATTCTCTGAAGTCCAATTCGGATTGTTATGTCGTACCATTGGCTCTATCACAGCATCAGGGGACACAGCGTGAACTAGATTTCTCACAAAATCATAGACAAATTCAGGTCTCATCCCAAATGGAACTCGGATATCCACTTCGATGGTGCAGCTGTCCGCAACGACATTAACCTTTGTACCACCACGCATAATACCGGTATTAAAAGAAGGTCGGTATAACAAATGCGCTAACATAGGGTTGCCTTGACGGTTTGCTAAAAACCACTCGGTATGGTATAAAAGTTGCTGAAGTTCACGTGGTGGCGTCGCTGTATAATCCCATAACCTTGCTAATCCTTGGACTACAGTCGCACCTTTCTTGACAGCTGAAACACCACTGACCGGATGACGACTTCCATGGTCTGCTTCACCAGGTATTGTTATTTGCATCCATGCCATCGCCTTTTCTCCGATGTTGGGATGATGCGTGTGCGTCGGTTCACCAATGAGGCATGCATCCCCTGTAATCATCCCTTCTTCCAAAAGAGATGCCACTTCTATACCGCCATCTTCTTCATCTGGTGAAGCAATAAGAGCTAAACTTCCTTTTAAGTTTAAAGAAAAAGCGAACTCTTGAAGGAGTCCGGCTACAAAAACTAATGCTGCCATCCCACCTTTCATATCTGAAGCGCCCCTTCCGAGAAGCATTCCATCTCTAACTTCACCAGAATAAGGATCAAAAGTCCATTCTAGGGGATCTCCTGCAGGAACGACATCCGTATGACCACATAACAACAATCTTGGTCCTGGTATTCTATTCAATCGAGTCTCACCAATAACAGTAACCAGCTTATTTTGATTGCTTTCGTGCTCGGATATTTTAAAGCCTCTTGCTCCTAAATACCGGCTAATCTGAAAACCTATTTCCGCAGACCACTTCTCAAAATCAACTGATGGATTCTCCGACGGAATTCGAATGAATGCTGCAGCAAGGTCGACCAATTCCTGTTTTCTCGATCTGATTATCTGTCGAATCATACTGGCATCCATAAGACACACCCCTCCAGATATTATCCCAAGCCATAGTTCTAGTCTATTCTATGCGCTCTTTAATTTAATATATCTATAGGAGTAATTTGGAAGTATTAATTCAACCTCCGAATATATCATGGCAACCTGGATGATATGGAACAATAAGTCAATTTTAAAGTTGAGATTGACAATTAGTCTATTTCACTTTATTCATGTCTAACTGTCCATTTTAATTCTAATTGCTAAAACTCCCCATTCTTTTTCTTGCTCTTTTGTATAAATACTGTATGTTCCATCCAACATCTCTTCCATTGTCCAACCCCCACAATCAAACTCTTCAAACGGGATATCATTATACATCGCTTCAAATGTCTCATATGGATGAAGCCCCGTTACTTCTACTCTTAAATTATCATCCTGCTCTGGTACTTTGACAAATTCAATAATGTCACCAACTTGGATTTCTCTTCTTTTTTCATCATATAGACGGACTTCAACTTTCTTTCTCCCTTCCTTTATCGACTGGAAGTATTCACCATATAACCCCATTTGATGCTTCATGTTAATTCACCTCTTATCAAATCCAGTGTAGCATTTGGTTGTATTGACTGAAATGGTGCTACCATCTCGTCAAAAGTTTCCCTCTCCTCCAGAAACGGACTATGGTTGCTATAACTAAACTTATATAAAACCGAATTATGTAAGTTTGAGTGGATTTCTTCAGAAAATACGATTGGACATTGAGCATCATGTACACCGGAATAAACGAAGACAGGAACTGTAATATGTTTCAATTGGTCAACAATATCAAATGTCGGTAATTCTGTATAAGAATAATAATCCAATCGTTTTCCATTTGTTTTTCCACTGCTTGGTTTTTGAAAATATTCATTTCTCTTTTCTGGACGATACAACGACATATTCGACCATTCTACACCAGCGTTTCTTCTTTCTTCGCGATCATTAGATGTTTTTAAAATCTCCAGTATTTCCAATACCCTTTTATTTAACGGCGACTCCGGGCAATACATGCTAAACCAGCTAATAGTTGTCAATATTTTTCTCTAAAAAAATTAATTCTCTCATGATATACTAAAATTACGTATGCCAAATAACCCTCCACTACATAGTGATT
>NZ_JBHUDE010000131.1:0-15399 GCF_042678205.1 Oceanobacillus luteolus | reverse complement strand
GTAAATATTACTGGGTTAGTTTAGTGCTGCCTTTTTTAAGATAATTGAACCTTGATAACTCAATAATCATTTATTTTACTCTTGACATATCACCGCAGGTCTTATGGTTTGTCCTTTTATATCATCCTATTCAGTACGGTGCTCTAATAGAATGACTATTTCCTATCGAATCCATTTTTGCAGAAAAGGAATTGCTCGTAACTCTTCCTTTGTTATAAAGCGGAGAAGGAATAGAAAAACAATATAAATAAATACAAGGATCAGATTTACGATAGCAAACATGATCAAACTGGAACCGGTAAACATATAAAACTCTTTTAAAACCCAGCCGACGAAAAATGTGATGAAAAAGAGACTGATCATTTTTGTGACGTCTTTCACGGGAATCTGATATTTTATTTTTTTGTTAAGGACACCTAAGTGAAGAAGCGTGACAAGTATGACTGAGGTGGACAAGGCTATTGCTACTCCGCTCATTCCGAATTCAGGATGCTGAGCCAACGCGAAAATAATCAAAAGTTTCATGAATGCGCCAATCAACGTATTCCACATAGATTCTTTTGCGAGGTCCAAGGCTTGCAGTGCAGCCTGTAACGGTGCTTGAATATAAAGTAAAATGTAAAACGGCGCCATAAGGACAAGTAAATAATTTGCACTGGAAGTTCCATACATAAACAACAGTATTTGTTTTGAAAATAGTAACAGTACTATCGTTGCGATTGCTCCAGAGGCATAAGAAATTCGTATCGCTTGATGAATACGGTAATGAATCATCGCTTGGTTATTTTTTGCACTTGCCTCTGAAATGGTTGGAATCAACGCAATGGCTAAAGAATGCGTAATAAATGTCGGAAGAAAGAGTAAAGGAATAACATAGCCTGTAAGTTCTCCGTATGATTTAGTTGCCATAGAGGTCGTCAATCCTGCAATGGCGAGTGATTGGGATACTAGAATTGGTTCAAGGAAATTAGAGATAGAACCAATCAACCTACTCCCTGTGCTTGGCAGCGCAATGGAAAATAGCCCCCTTATTGTATCTCTGCTCGATCTTATATAATGGAATATCCGATTACGCTTCTTGTTTGAATCTCTTCGTTTAAATTGGTATAGCATATACAATAAGGAAACAAATTCACCAATGATAACACTGAACATGGCACCAGCAGCCGCAAATTCTACACCGTACGGGAGTAAAAGCTTAATGAAAATATATACAAAGAATATACGGACAACTTGCTCTATCACTTGTGCGTAGCTTTGAGGCTTCATATTATGTTTGCCTTGGAAATAACCACGTAAGACAGAAGATATTGCTATAATAGGCACAATTGGGCTAATGGCAAGCAAAGGATAAACGGTTCGCTCATCGGTCAGTAAGGTTGAAGCAATAAATGGAGATCCGATGATCATTCCAATAGTAAGGATAATGCTTGTAATAGAGGTGATTAATAGAGATACGACCAGGATACTTCTAATTTTTTCACGGTCACCCACTGCATTTGCCTCAGCAACCCGTTTAGCTATCGCGACGGGGAGTCCAAGTTGAGTTAAAGTGATTACTAAAAACAGAGTCGGTAATGCCATCATATACAAACCGATACCTTCCTCACCAATCAATCGTGCTACTACAATCCGATTGACAAATCCAAGGAATCTTGTAATCATTCCTGCCAAAATTAGAATTAATGCCCCTTGTAAAAAAGTTTGCCTCGTCATTTTATCGTCCTGCCTTCTCAAAAAATAAAAATTCATATACAATGATATATATGCTCAGATGTTGGCCAGGCATGACAAGTTCCTATAATAAGTCCTGTAGGGAGGATGGATCATGAAAGAAATGGATAATGTGAAGAACTGGAAACAAATGGTTACCCCTTTTTTAAACAGCAAAGCGGAGGAGTTGCACTTGATGGGATATAACCAGGCGACAAAGGAAGATGTCTGGGGTTGTCTAGTCGAAAAAGTGTGGAAGGGTCATCCTGACAAACGGATTTATGAAGTGGTGGCAGACATCATGCACTTGAATTCATCCATCTATTTAAGTTATCTTACCGTTAAGTCATACGAGAATGATGATCTCAAGACTTCGATTGCTGCATTATTAAATACATAAAAACCCGAACAAATAAGGGAGGAACGTCTGATAATGAAAAAAAGAGGCAGACTCGTTGCCTTTTTTCTAATCGTGCTTTTATTTGGTGCATTGATTGGAGGAACGACAACTGAAGTTACAAAAAATATAAGTTTAGGTTTAGATTTGCAAGGTGGGTTTGAGGTTCTTTATGAAGTAGAGCCTATTGATGAAAACCAGGAAGTTACAAGAAAATTGATGGAAGGGACCGTTGAAACGTTAAACGATCGGGTTAATAGGCTCGGTATCAGTGAAGCAGTTATCAACATAGAAGGTGAAAATCGAATCCGTGTTCAGTTGGCAGGGGTTCAAGACCAACAGGAAGCAAGAGAAATGCTCGCGACCTCCGCTCAATTATCCTTCCGTGATGTAAATGATGAAGAATTACTAGACGGTTCGGATGTGAAGCCTGGCAGTGCGAAACAGGATTTTGATCCGACAACAGGAGCACCTATTGTTAGCCTACAGCTGAATGACGCATCAAAATTTGGAGAAGTCACGACTCAAATTGCGAATATGGGAGCTCCGGATAACTTGTTGGTCATATGGATGGACTTTCAAGAAGGAGACTCTTTTAAAGAAGAAGTATTGAAAGAGAACCCGAAATTTGTTTCTGCACCGAGTGTGAACGAACCATTACATACATCAAACGTTATGATCAGTGGCAACTTTACTGTTGAATCGGCTAAGGCGTTAGCCGACATCATCAATTCAGGTTCCTTGCCGGTGTATATGAATGAAATATTCTCGACTTCAGTGGGGGCCCAGTTTGGAGAGCAAGCACTCAATGATACAGTAATTGCGGGTATTATTGGTGTGGCGCTCGTTATTTTATTTTTACTGTTCGCCTATCGTTTCACAGGGTTAATAGCATCAATTAATATTGTAATCTACACATACCTGGTTTTAACCGTCTTTATGTTAATGAATGGGATACTCACTCTTCCGGGTATTGCTGCTCTTATTCTTGGTGTTGGTATGGCGGTAGATGCCAACGTCATCACTTTTGAGCGTTATAAAGAAGAGCTTCGGGCCGGGAAGTCGGTCAAAGCAGCATTTAAAGCTGGTGGAAATAACTCATTCCGTACAATTCTTGACGCGAATATTACAACACTGATTGCAGCGGTTACCTTATTCGTCTTTGGTACAAGCTCTGTAAAAGGGTTTGCGACAATGTTAATCATTAGTATTTTAATGAGTTTTCTTACTGCAGTATTTGGAACTAGATTACTTCTTGGATTCTGGGTACAAAGCGGTTATTTAAAGAATAAGAAAACATGGTTTGGGGTAAAAAATAAGGAAATCAGGGATATTGCCGCACCAGAAGAAGAACCGAAAC
This sequence comes from Oceanobacillus luteolus, assembly GCF_042678205.1. NCBI lineage: Bacteria > Bacillati > Bacillota > Bacilli > Caryophanales > Bacillaceae > Oceanobacillus > Oceanobacillus luteolus. The sequence goes on along the minus strand of NZ_JBHUDE010000131.1, from coordinate 11,929 downwards.
TGTTTGGTAGAGAAGTCAATATCGTTCAGCATCGTAAAAAGTTTTTCTTGACTACTGGAATTATTATGATTCTAGGATTTGTATCGGTCATTATTTTCCAATTCAACCCAGGAATAGACTTTACGAGTGGTTCCAGAATTGAGATTGTTGCAGACGAAGCAATCGAGTTGGAAGATGTGGAGTCAACGTTTGATGAATTTGGTGTCCAAGCAAGTTCTCTAGTACTTTCAGGCGAGGATAACGACTTAGCAGTAGCCCGCTTTGATACAGTGCTATCAGAGACTCAAATAGCCGAGCTACAGAGAACTTTCACAGAGATGTATGGTTCAGAACCAGGTGTTAGTGTTGTTTCACCTATTGTGGGCGAAGAGCTGGTGAAGAATGCGATCTACGCTGTAGCTATTGCTTCAGTATTCATCGTTATTTACATCGCATTTCGGTTTGAACTCATTTTTGGGATTACAGCAATTATTGCACTTCTACACGACGTTGCGATTATGTTATTTATCTTCAGCATCACTCAACTGGAATTCGATATTACAATCGTATCGGCTATCTTAACGATTATTGGGTATTCTCTGAATAACACGATAGTTATTTTTGATAGGATACGGGAGAATATTCGTTATGAAAAACGGGTAACGTCCTTTAAAGTACTTGCAAACATTATTAATAAAAGTATTATCCAATCGTTTACACGTACAATGAATACAACAATTTCAACATTGATTGCGATACTCGCTTTTCTAGTACTTGGTACGTCGTCCATCTTTACATTTACACTGGCTTTAGTAATCGGGCTTGCAGCAGGAACATATTCTTCCCTGTTCCTTGCAGCACAAATATGGCTCGTGTGGCGTGGACGGAATCTAAAAGAAAAACCACTGGATTTCAGAAAGAAGAAACGCGTAGAAGGTCCACAAGTATAATTTGTTAAGGAGGAGATGGCAATAAAAGGTCAAGGCTATGTTATTTTAGCTATTGTGCTCACGATTCTAATTGCTTTATTCGCGGTGATTAATATTGAACCAGTGGAAGTCAATTATTTTTTCTGGAGCGCAACATCTCCTCTTATTCTTGTTATATTATTTTCAGTCCTTATGGGAGGCATCATTACAGCAGTTGCTGGAATGTTTAAAATCTATAATATGAAAAAACAAATAAACCAGTTAAAAAAACAGAATGGAACGTTACGAGATATGTTGATAAAAGAAGGTGTTCTAGCAGAAAAGATTCCAAGCCTGCCTAAAGGGAAAGATCCTAAAAGAGAATTAGAAAAATATAATTAAATTGCTACCCCTGACAGTCTTTTGTATAATAGATTGGTCAGGGGTGAATTTATGTTACATAGTAAAGCGAATTGGAAATCGTTACAAATAGATACTGATGCAGAATTGATTAAGGATATTCCATTAGAAATCTCTCCTGTCGTAGAAAAGTTATTACTGCAACGGGACATACACCTAGCATCAGAAGCGAAGAAGTTCTTATCCCCATCACTAGATGACTTGCACCATCCTGAAAATATACAGGGGATGGAAAAAGCGACTTTAAGAGTGAAAGAAGCAATTAATAAGAATGAAAAAATTCTAGTCTACGGAGATTATGACGCAGATGGTGTAACCTCCACTTCCGTATTAATTAAAGCGTTGGAAGAGTTAGGAGCTAATTGCTCTTATTACATACCTAACCGGTTTACGGAAGGATACGGACCGAATGAAACAGCATTTCGTTTAGCTTATACAAATGGATTTACACTAATAATAACTGTAGATAATGGAATTACAGCTGTTCATGAAGCTGAGATTGCAAAGCAGCTTGGAATAGACTTAATTATTACTGATCACCATGAGGCACAGGATGAGTTGCCAGATGCCTATGCCATTATTCATCCAGCACTTTCCATAGACTATCCTTTTAATGAGCTGGCAGGGGTAGGAGTGGCTTTTAAATTTGCCCAACATCTATTAGGTTATTTTCCTGAACACCTACTGGAATTAGTTGCCATCGGGACAATTGCTGACTTGGTACCGTTACGGGGAGAAAATCGAATACTAGTCTATCATGGTCTAAAAGCACTTACCTCGAGTAACACACCTGGTATCTTGGCATTGAAACAAATCTGTCAGTTGGAAGGCAGTGTTGCAGAAGAGGATGTCGGATTTAAGATTGGTCCAAGATTAAATGCAGTGGGAAGGCTGCAGGATGCAGGATTGGCAGTTGAGTTATTGCTTACTGAATTTCTCGAGGAAGCTAATGAACTAGCTGAGGAAATCAACCGTTTGAATCAAGAAAGACAGCGAATTGTTGAAAGTATTACAAAAGAAGCTGAAAAAATGGTTGATCCAGATTCTAATGGTGTTCTTATTGTGTATAATGAGAATTGGAATGAAGGGGTTCTGGGAATTGTTGCATCGAAGCTCGTTAGACGTTTCGACCGGCCAGCTATTGTCATGAATCTCAATCCTGAAACGAATGAACTTAAAGGATCTGCCCGTAGTATTCCGGCCTTTGATATGTTTAAGAATTGTATGAAGGTCCGTCATCTCTTCCTCAAGTTTGGAGGGCATGCGCAAGCAGCAGGGATGACAGTTGCAAAGGATAATATTGAAGAGTTACAAGCAGCTTTGAATAATTTCGTAGCGGAACAACTGACAGAAGAAGACTTTAAACAAGAAATTGTAATTAGTGGAACCGTAGAGGTTTCAGATATTAATGAGCATATTATTGATGAAATCAATAGGTTGGCGCCATATGGAATGGGAAACCCTAAGCCGATATTCAAAGTGAAAGAGATCCCTGCAGACAAAAGGCTAATAGGTAGTAAACGAAACCATCTAAAGCTTCAATTCCAAAAAGATGGAAATGTACTTGATGGAATCGGGTTTGGTATCGGAGAAGTATACCACAAAATTTCGCCAAATACTCCATTACAAGTGATTGGTGAATTAGGAATCAATGAATGGAATGGAAATCGAAAACCACAAATAATGATTCAAGATGTAAAAATTGATGAATGGCAACTATTCGATTATCGTGGAAAGCGAAATGTCGATTTGAGTTTCCTTGATAAAGAAAAGACGATTGCTGTTTCTCGCGAACCACTTTTGGACTCTAATATACAGCGCATTGATTATAATATAGATGTTATGAATTTAAATGAAGCTGATCATCTCGTATTAATTGATATGCCTACAGATCTAAATGATTTGATTGCTATAATAAAACAGATAAAACCAGTTAACATCTATGCTTGTTTTAAAGTTCATGAAAGTGCATATCTGAAAACTTTCCCTTCCAGGGAAGATTTTATCTGGCTATATGCTTTGATTCACAAAAGAAAGACAGTGGATATGAATCGGGAAGTTTCAGGGATTATGAAGGCAAAATCTTGGTCTAAGGAACATATACTATTTATGGTAGAAGTGTTCTCGGAACTTGAATTTATTTCAGTAGAACATGGAGTTCTCTCCATCAAGCCAAATCCCGATAAGAAAGATCTGGAAACATCCCGAATATATCAAGAACGTTTAAGAAAATTAGAAGTAGAACAGACTTTATATTATTCAAACTACGAACAATTCAAGAAATGGTTTGAAAGCCATATGGATTATTTGGTTAAGCCAAAGGAGGAAATAGTAAATGGATTATCATAAATTCATTGAGATAGTTGATGATTGGCCAAAAGAAGGAATCTCTTTCAAGGATATTACGCCGCTTATGGCGGATGGAGAAGCATTCCGCTCAGCAGTAGATGATATTGTAAACTTTGCTAAAGAAAAACAAATAGATGTTGTGGTAGGACCGGAAGCTAGAGGATTCATTATAGGTTGTCCTGTATCGTATTCTATGGGTGTAGGCTTTGTGCCTGTCCGGAAAAAAGGCAAGCTGCCACGTGAAGTTATTGAAGTGGATTACGGGCTGGAGTACGGAAAAAATGTATTGACGATCCATAAAGATGCCATTAAACCTGGACAACGTGTTCTAATAACAGATGATTTGCTTGCAACAGGCGGAACAATTGAAGCGACAATCAAATTAGTTGAAGAACTCGGGGGAGTAGTTGTAGGTTGTGCATTTCTGATCGAGCTAGGTTATCTGGACGGTATTAGTAAATTAGAAGGTTATGAAGTTTTATCTTTAATGAAATATGAATAAACAGTATAGGTCTGGCTTAGATAGTCAGACCTCTTCTAATATAGTCAAATAATGGCTTTCCTATTGTTTTCCAGTTTTTTATATAGACAGTTGGGAAATAAACGAATATAATTGAAGTTATTTAAAAGATTAATTTAAAAGATTTGCTACAGTACACAAAATTTAGAATTAGATTGTTGATAAAGGTGATTAAATGGCAAAAGATGAAATTATTACAATTGAACAGTTGATGTCGAGGGCAAGTGAATATTTATCCGAAGACGACCTTACCTTTATTAAACATGCATATGACTTTGCGGAAGAGTCTCATGAAGGTCAATTCAGGAAGTCAGGGGAGCCATATATAATCCATCCGGTTCAAGTAGCTTGGATTTTGGTTGATCTGCAGATGGATGCCGAAACGATTGCCGGAGGATTTCTGCATGACGTGGTCGAGGATACGGATACATCCATTGAGGAAATCAAGGAAAAGTTCAATATTGAAGTTGCTCTCCTTGTAGATGGTGTTACGAAACTTGGTAAAATTAAATATGAATCAAAAGAGGAACTTCAAGCGGAGAATCATCGGAAAATGTTTGTCGCAATGGCGAAAGATATCCGAGTCATTTTAATCAAGCTTGCCGATCGTCTGCACAATATGCGTACGTTAAAACACCTGCCACCACATAAACAACGTCAAAAAGCAAACGAGACAATTGAAATTTTTGCACCTCTAGCTCACAGGCTCGGTATCTCAACAATCAAGTGGGAATTGGAAGATACTGCACTACGTTATTTGAATCCCCAACAATATTATCGCATTGTACAGTTAATGAAACAGAAACGGGAGCAACGTGAAACATATATAGAAGAAGTCATTAAACAATTGACAGCCCAGCTGACCGAAGTAAATATTGAAGCGGAGATGTCGGGACGACCAAAGCATCTATACAGTATTTACCAAAAAATGATCAAACAAAATAAACAATTTAATGAAATATACGATTTATTAGCAGTGCGGATCATCGTAAATAGTATTAAAGATTGTTATGCAGTTTTAGGTATTATTCATACGAATTGGAAACCGATGCCAGGAAGATTTAAAGATTATATCGCTATGCCTAAACAGAATCTGTACCAATCCTTGCATACAACCGTGATTGGACCGAAAGGGGACCCGTTGGAAGTTCAAATTCGGACCAAGGAAATGCATGAAATTGCAGAGTATGGAATTGCAGCGCATTGGGCCTATAAAGAGGGGAAACAAGTTAAAAGCGGATCAAGAAAGTCATTCGAAGAAAAACTTTCCCTTTTTAAAGAAATATTGGATTGGCAAAATGAAACTCATGATGCTGAGGAATTTATCGAGTCGTTGAAAATAGATTTGTTCTCTGATATGGTCTATGTTTTTACCCCGAAAGGTGATGTCATTGAACTGCCATCCGGCTCTGTTCCCATCGATTTTGCATATAAAATTCATACAGAGATTGGTAATAAAACAATCGGTGCAAAAATTAATGGGAAAATGGAACCGCTCGATTATAAATTGAAAAACGGAGATATCATTGAAGTAATGACTTCAAAGCATTCTTATGGACCATCCCAAGATTGGTTAAAGATTGCAAAGACATCTCAAGCTAAAAGCAGGATTAAACAATTTTTTAAAAAACAGCGACGAGAAGAGAACATTAGTAAAGGAAAAGAAGCTGTTGAAAGAGAAATCCGGGCCATGAACATACAGCCTAAAGAGGTATTGACTCAAGAGAATTTGAAGCGTGTATGTGATAAATTCACTTTTACCAATGAGGAAGACCTCTATGCTGCGGTTGGTTATCAAGGGATTACAGCTGCCCTTGTTGCAACAAGGTTGACGGATAAGATAAGAAAAGAGAGAGAAGAGGAAGAGAATCTTAATAAGATTCTTTCTGAAGAAAATACCGAAAAAGCGAAAAAGAAAACAAATAAAAAGGATACCGGTGTTCGGGTAGAGGGTGTGGACAATTTACTTGTTCGTCTTGCCAAATGTTGCAGTCCAGTACCTGGTGATGAAATTAATGGGTATATCACAAAAGGGCGCGGAGTCTCTGTCCACCGAGCAGATTGTCCTAATTTGGATACAGATGAAGCGAAGGAAAGATATATTGAAGTGGAATGGGAAGACGATTTTACAGATTCCAAACATTATTACGTCGATCTGCAAATCTCTGGATATGACCGACAAGGTTTATTGAATGAAGTCTTGCAAGCCGTAAATGAAATGAAAACCAACATAACTCATGTAAATGGAAAAACGGATAAAAATAAAATGGCTGTTGTTCAGCTGACCATTCTTATTAGAAATACGAATCATCTTAGAAAAATTGTAGGCAGGCTAAAGAAGATTCCGGATATATTCTCTGTATCGCGAACAATCCAGTAGTACAGTAAGGAGAATTTATTGTCATGAAAGCAGTTATACAACGTGCAAAAGATGCTTCCGTTTCAGTCGACGGACAAATAATCGGCGCAATTGATCATGGTCTTGTCGTTTTATTAGGGGTCACCCATGAAGATACTGTGGAAGATGCAAAATATCTAGTGAACAAGATTATGCATTTACGTATTTTTGAAGATGAAAACGAAAAAATGAATCTTTCATTGAAGGACGTAGGAGGCAGTATTCTTTCCATTTCTCAATTCACTTTGTATGCTGATACGAGGAAAGGGAGAAGACCTAGCTTTATCCATGCAGCAAAACCTGAGGAAGCTAATCAACTATATGAAGCTTTCAATGCTGAATTGAGGAAAGAAAATATTCAAGTTGAAACAGGCGAATTTGGTGCCATGATGGATGTAAGCCTAACTAACGTCGGACCAGTAACAATTATTATTGATAGTAAAGATAAGTAAAAAGTATTTGAAAGTGTAAAAACCACAGGTAATATAATCCTGTGGTTTTTGTTTTACGGGTTTAGTGCAAAATATTTCTGTAGGCCATTGATAATACCCGTTACAATTTTCTTTTGATATCCTGTAGTTAGTAAAAGGGATTCGCTTTCTTCGTTGGAAAGAAAACCTAGTTCTAATAAAATGCCTGGCTTAAATGTTTGGCGAGTTACATGAAAGTCATCAAAAGTAACGCCACGATCTTTTTCATCAATTTCTTTTATTATTTCCTGATGAACAAATCCTGCTAACACTTCATATTGATCATGGTAATAGAATGTTTCTATACCAGTGACAGAGGGAACTTCTGGAAAGCTATTATAGTGAATACTTATAAACGCATCTGTTGCGAGAGCGTTTGCTAAAGTAGTTCTGCTTTCTAGGGGGATAAATTCATCTTCTTGACGAGTTAAAATCACTTCCGCTCCAAGAGCTGTCAATTCTTTCGCTAATTCGTGAGCGGTCAAGTATGTAATTTCTTTTTCATATGAACCGTTAACACCAATTGCTCCAACATCTCTACCACCATGCCCAGGATCAATGACGATTGTTTTATTCTGCATTTTATCATCATTTGTGTTAGTTGTTGCTTCAATATTATCACGTAAAACAAAACCTTTTATTTTGCCATCCGATATCTCCAGCCAGTTCTCGGTCTCAGACAGTACATCATATGTTTGGCCTTTTTCTGCAAAGGCAACGATGTCGAAGTCTATGGACGCACCTTCACGTAGGTGCATATCGTCATCCTGGATTGTAATTGTTGTTATAGTAGGTTTCTCTATTGGCTGTTCTGCTTCTTTATTGCTGGCACCATTCCCTTGAGAGGTAATAAATTCTTTGGTGATCCAGCCTTCCATGTCGTTAAATTTAATTTTAATCCACTCTTCATTTTCTTCTAAGATTTTATGCTTTTCTCCCTGATTAACTTGTCCAATTGGTTCGTATTCGGTTCCTGGACCGCTGCGGACATTGAGGTTATTTACATCTATAATTGCTTCGTTGGCTAGCACGGGTGATGTCACCAATAGTAGAAGCAAAATGCTAAGAATACTAACTTTTTTAAAAGACAATCCTGTTCCTCCAATCACTTGATTTCATTAATATACTATTGCCATTCTAAATTATAATAAAATATTACTATAATGGCAAAGCTATAGTCGGAGGGATGAAGATGAGAATAGGATATAAAGATATCTCGAGGATGTATTCAAGTTTATCAATGGAAGATAGAAACGGACTTTTAGCATTGGAGAATGACGATTTGTATTCGAAGGATATTACCGACCAAAGCAGAACAGCTATTGAAATAAAGATGAGTCAAAAAGAGAGGAATCGTTCTTGACAATTTTAGTGGAACAGCTTATGATAATAATCATTCAAATATGATACGAATATGAATACCGATGAAGGAAAAAGTAATTAGGAACTAGATAGAGAAGAGAGAGAGTGCCAGTGGCTGAGAGCATTTTCATATCATAGACTAATGAAAGACATTCCCGAGGATACATGTCGAACTAACAGTAGGCATGTACGTCTTGCAGGCGTTAACTGTGGAAAGTGGATGTTTAACATCAACTAGGGTGGCAACGCGGGTAAAATCTCGTCCCTTATTTTATAAGGGATGGGATTTTTTTATTTATCTAGAGTTTAATTATACATAGAGTAAAGGAGAGATTGTTTTGGCTATGAATGCACCACGTGGGACAGTAGATATCCTACCCAAAGATGTAAAGGCTTGGCAGTATGTCGAAGATCAAATAAAAGAGATTTGTAACAGATATCATTATAGTGAGATCCGAACACCTGTATTTGAACATACTGAGGTTTATCAGCGAGGAGTCGGGGATACAACGGATATCGTTCAAAAAGAGATGTACACCTTCGAAGACAGAGGTGGAAGGAGTCTAACGTTAAGACCTGAAGGAACAGCTGGGGTTGCCAGGGCGTATGTACAAAATAAACTTTATGGTGAAGCAAGTCAACCGGTAAAATTGTATTATTTCGCCGAGATGTTTCGTTACGAGCGACCTCAAAAAGGAAGAATGCGTCAGTTAAATCAGTTTGGAGTCGAAGTACTGGGAAGTGCCGACCCAGCGGTAGATGCTGAAGTAATCGATCTAGCGATGACAGTTTATCGCTCTTTAGGATTAACTTCCTTAAAACTCATCATTAATTCACTTGGTGATAAAGAAAGCAGAGCGGATCACAGGCAAGCTTTGATAGATCACTTTACACCACATAAGGAAGAATTGTGTGCTGATTGTCAGGTGAGATTAGAGCAAAATCCGCTTCGGGTGCTAGATTGTAAAAAAGATAGGGAACACCCTGCGATGTCATCATCTCCATCTATCCTTGATTATTTGAATGATGAATCAAAAATATATTTTGAGGATGTAAAAGCTTATTTGGATTCTATGGGGATCGAGTATGTAGTGGATCCAACATTAGTTCGAGGATTAGATTATTATAACCACACAGCATTTGAAATCATGAGTGACGCGGAAGGTTTCGGTGCTATTACTACACTTGCTGGTGGTGGCAGATATAATGGCATGGTTGAGGAGTTTGGTGGACCTAGTACCCCGGCAATCGGATTCGGAATGGGATTAGAGCGTTTATTAATGGCGCTTGATGCTGAAGGAATTGAGATACCGGATGATGATGAACTGGATTGCTATGTTGTCGCTGTCGGTAAAGAGCCGGAACAAGCTGCAGTTCGTCTTGTACATGAGCTTCGTACAAATGGCATTCAAGTTGATAAGGATTATCAACAACGAAAAATGAAAGCTCAATTAAAAGCAGCTGATCGTTATCGGGCAAAGTATGTTCTAATACTAGGTGAAGATGAGCTTAGTCAAGGTACAGTCACTGTAAAAGAAATGGCTACAGGAGAGCAGAAGGTTCTGCCCAAAGAAGAACTTTTGGAAACTTTACATGGGAAATTGACAGGAGGTAAATGATATGGTGACTGCTAGAGTTTATTCTGGGACAATTAATGAAGAACATATCAATCAAGAAATTGTTCTAAAAGGATGGGTACAAAAACGTCGTGATTTAGGTGGACTTATTTTTATCGATTTACGCGACCGTAGTGGGATTGTTCAGGTTGTATTCAACCCAGACGCTTCCAGTGAAGCGATTAAAATTGCAGATACAATCCGTTCTGAATATGTTGTGGAAGTTAGAGGGAAGGTGGTGGCTCGTGATGAGTCCACGGTAAATCCTTTAATGAAGACGGGCAAAGTCGAAGTCATCGCTTCTGAAATTAAAGTGTTAAATAAATCCAAAAACCCACCATTCATGATTCAGGATGAAACAGATGTAGCAGAAGATTTAAGATTAAAATATCGTTACTTGGATTTAAGACGTCCTACTTTACAACAAACCATTAAATTACGTCATCAGACGACACAAGCGATTCGAGAGTTTTTAAATGAGCAAGACTTTATAGAAATGGAAACTCCGATCTTGACCAAGAGCACACCGGAGGGGGCCCGTGATTATTTAGTGCCTAGCCGGGTGCATTCTGGAGAGTTTTATGCACTGCCACAATCACCACAATTGTTTAAACAGTTGATTATGGTGAGTGGTTTTGAAAAATATTATCAAATCGCCCGCTGTTTCCGTGATGAGGACTTACGTGCTGATCGCCAGCCGGAATTTACACAGGTCGACATTGAAACATCATTTCTGACAAGCGATGAAATTATGGATATGACGGAACAAATGATGAAACATGTCATGAAGGAAGTAAAAGATATCGATATTGAACTACCACTACCGAGAATGTCATATGATGAAGCAATGAATCGATATGGTTCTGATAAACCTGACACGAGATTCGGGATGGAATTGATCGACGCTTCACCTGTTTTCAAGGACTCTGATTTTAAAGTATTTAAAGGTGCAATTGAGGCCGGTGGAAGTGTCAGATTGCTCAACGTCAAGGGAGAAGCTGCTAATTATTCCCGTAAAGATATTGATAAACTTACAGAGTATGTGAATGTGTATGGTGCCAAAGGACTTGCATGGTTGAAATCAGAAGGATCGGATTTGAAAGGACCAATCGCAAAATTCCTATCCGATGATGAAAAGCAGCAGCTCGTTGAGTTGGCAGACGTTACAGATGGTGATCTCATCCTATTTGTAGCTGATAAAAATCGAGTGGTATTCGACAGCTTGGGAGCATTACGATTGAAGCTTGGTAAAGAATTGAACTTAATTGACCAATCCATTTTCAATTTCCTATGGGTGACAGATTGGCCATTGTTGGAATACGATGAGGAACTAAACCGATACTTTGCAGCACATCATCCGTTTACATCACCTGTAGAAGAAGATGTAGAGAAATTATTAACAGAACCTGAAAATGTCCGCGCTAATGCGTATGATCTTGTTTTAAATGGTTACGAACTAGGTGGAGGTTCCATTCGGATATATCAGAAAGAACTGCAAGACAAAATGTTTAAGGTACTAGGCTTCTCTGAAGAAGAGGCTCATGACCAATTTGGCTTCCTGTTGGAAGCACTGGAATATGGGGCACCTCCTCATGGAGGAATTGCACTAGGACTTGACCGGATCATTATGTTGTTGGCTGGGCGCTCCAACCTTCGTGATACAATCCTATTTCCGAAGACTGCATCTGCCTCGGATTTACTTACACAAGCACCGAGTCAAGTATCAAACGAGCAGCTGGAAGAGTTATCTTTACACTTGAATAGAAAAGCAGAAAAAGTGAATATAAACGAATAAAATAATTGAGGCTGGGACAAAACCCCAGTAAATAGAAAATAGCTTCGCGCTTTTTGCGCGAAGCTATTTTCTATTTATCATAATTTTAGTAAACAAAAAGGACACCTTTTGA
>NZ_JBHUDE010000130.1:0-15186 GCF_042678205.1 Oceanobacillus luteolus | reverse complement strand
CATTATATCGTTTACCGTTATTTCTTGTATTCATCGGACACATCCTCCTTGAAATTCATTGTATAAATTTAACTTAGATGTGTCCATGAAACTATACTAGCATCACTGCCTTTTCGATTCTTATATTAATTTTAGGGTTTTTGTTAATCATTTTAAACAGGATCTTTCTATTCTTTCATTCCAAAAATAATCCGTCCGATACTTACCAAGCTACTAAACTTCCATAAAGTAGTTTTGGAATGAGTAAAGAGCAAAAAACATAATAATATCCTGCTGAACTGCTATAGTAAAAGTAAGATATGTTATTAAAGGAGTTATATTTCTTATGGCTTCGCTTTTAGTACGTTATCTAAACCTTCAAATGAATCATAAAGGGTAAAGGAGAGAGGGGAAAATTGATTAAATACAAAAGTCTCCACCATGTTAGTCTTAATGTGACAGATTTAGAAAAAGCCAAAGAGTTCTATAGTAAAATCTTATGTTTAAAAGAGATTCAGCGCCCAGATTTTGATTTTCCAGGTGCCTGGTATGAAATAGAGGGGCAACAACTTCATTTAATCGTCGATTCTTCTTCACAGACAATCCGTAATGACAAAAGTTTATCCAGCAGGGAAGGCCACTTTGCTCTTAGAGTGGAAAACTATTACGATACTCTTAGTTGGCTTAAGAAGAATGAAGTAGAAATTATTGAAAGTCCGAATAGTGCAAGTGGATTCGCTCAAATTTTTTGTGCCGACCCAGATGGCAATTTGATTGAACTGAATGTTGATCAGGAAGATTTATAGATTGAAATTGTACGGTGCAAGTAATAGTAGATTATAAAAAATCCCCTGATATTACTCAGGGGATTTCTAATTGATATTTCAACCAAATCAGTTACTCACATCAATTTCAAGGTGAGGGGTATACTCCGGGTCATCCTCTTTGTATAGTTCAAGTAAATTACGATTCAATCCGGCAGTTGTTTGTGCTTTAAGTCTAAATTGTGTGAGTCCGTCTCGATTAAGGTTCTCCAACGGTATTTCTATCTCAATTCGTTCCACGTTAGTTGCAGGGACATTCTCAATTGTTGTTATGGAATTTGTGGTTGCGCTAGCTAAAAAGTCGTTACGTTCAAGGGTTGGACTGGAACCAAAATAACCATTCTTAACATCAACCGATATATTATTAATGGTTCCGGTACTTGATTTTGTGAGTAAAATTAATTTCGCAGAGTTGATGGTTTGATTGTCTAAAACAGATGTATCAAAGGAAAGGATAGTTCGATAAGTGTCTGTATTATACATCCCTTTATCGCCGAGTCTAAACTCTTTGTTGCTTAAGCCGTCAGCAATAAGACGACCTACGTAACCGCTTTCATTTTGTTGTATTTCTAATCTTTCTAAATCGTTTTCAGGGTCATCGTCTTTATTTATCACATAACTCTCTGTTTTAACATTTTCTTTCTTGTCGTTTACATCTATCGTGAAAAACTTAAGTTCTGTCGATCCTTCAATTACAATCGGTGCGGAATATACAGTAGAGTTTGTTGTTGGTTCCGAACCATCAATCGTATAATATGTTGTTCCTTCTCGGTCTGCGTTTAATTCTACAGTTACACTAGTGGTATATTTACCACCTGGTGGAGTTGCAACAGTAGAAGGTGCATCATCATCTGGTATAATCTCTTTTGATTTTGACTTAAAGAAGTTCCACATTATTTCACTTGCACTAGGGCCTTGTGGGTCTGTATGACTCCCTTGTAGACTTCCACCAGACCATGCGTGCCCCATGCCTTGTACGATATATTTCTCTACGATGGATTCACCTTTTGAATTTTTGTAAAGATATTGGGTATAGTTTTTGCCGTTGGGATTGTCATGTTGAATGGTTTCAGATGGTGATTTGCTAATGTGATCACTGTCACTGTAAATTAAGTTATTCGTTTCAATCCATTGTTCTGTGACTTGATCTCCGTTGATAGGGCGGACGGTCCAATCATCACTACCGTGGAAAACGATGACAGGAACAATTCTAGCATGCTCACCCATTGCTTCAAATGCCCGTTCACCTTGAATGGCCGGATTTGGACCACCGTTCTGCATCGCCATATTTGCCTCGATCAGATTTGTGGCTGCTTTATACTCAAGTCCTGAACCTACTCCAATTGCTGTAAATACATCTGGATAGGTTGCCCCCATGATGACTGACATGGCACCACCTGCAGACAATCCAGTAACGTAGACACGGTCATCATCAATTTCATAGTCGTCTTTCACTTTACCTACCATTCCTGCAATCGTAGCAGGTTCTCCAGATTCCCTTGCTTGATGTGCTGGTTCGAACCAATTCCAACAATAATTAAAGTTTCCACTGCGAGGCTGCTCCGGATAGAGCACCATAAACCCCTCTTGTTCCGCCACTGCATTCATTTCGGTACCAGCTGCAAAATCAGCTGCATTCTGGGTACAGCCATGTAACATTACGACTAAAGGGATTTCAGCATCTTCATCATAATCTGAGGGTACATAAAGTTTGTACGGTTTTCCATTATACTCACCATCTTCAAAACTAGCTGCAGCCACCTGATCGCTATCCACCTTAAGAAACAAACATAAAACAGTGAGACAAGACAACACAATCAACAACCGAGATGTCCCTTGAAACATTTATTCACTCCTTTTTTTTAACGCTTATACAGCGTTTTTAATTATGCGTAAACTAACAAAAATGAGTTACACAGAAGTTACAATAAATTTCCAAGCTGATTCTTTGATGGTCTGCATATAGGAAAAATGTCACATCTTTGCGGGGAAATGTTTAAGATGTTCGACCTCGGGAATCTAAACAATATCAATAAATAATTAGAGGAAGGAAGATCTGCATGAGTATGACAATGAACAAACAGAAAAAAGCAAAAAAAGGTTTAATCGTAGCTGGAGTGATTGCAGGAGCTTCTTCATTGGTACTTTTAAACAGCAATGCGCGAGAGAAGGTAAAAGATACTTCCAAGAATATGAAGAATACAGTAAGTAAATATGCAACAACAATCAAAGAAGATCCCAATGGTACGAAAGAAGCGATAATCACGCGTATTCAGAATGCAACAGAGATTTCCAAAGACGCAATTGAAAAGATACAGGCAATCTTGGATACGCAAGTAAAAGATATTAAAGATACAACTCAACATGTGGTGGAAGAGTCTAAAGATGTAATGTCTTCCGTCCAAGATGCAAAAGGTGAGTTAGCCGATGTAAAAGATGACGCAGTTGAGGCAAAGGATGAATTATTATCCGCAAAAGACGATGTAAAGTCTAAAGTTGAGGCAAATAACTAAAATACTATTCAATGATTAAAAATGGATTTTGATTAAGTAAAAGGGTGTTTTTCCTTCAAGGGAGGAGAAACACCCTTTCTTGTGGAATTCTATTAATAAGATGTCTTATTACGAATAGCTATGAATGGAGGGGATTCGATTGGTATTTGAAATGACGATACAAGTTCGTGTAGAAGATATCAGAGAAGGTCGTAAATGGTATCAGACTATGCTTAACCGGACACCAGATTTCATACCCCATGAAGGATTTGTTGAATGGGAGATTATCCCTGGTTGTTGGTTGCAGGTTGCTGAAGGAAAACCGGCGATTACAAGTGGTCCTTTACGACTTGGTGTGACAGATATAGAAGGTGAAAGAGAGAGACTTGTAAAAGAATTGAAGATCGATGATTTTGTAATATATTCAAGAGAAGAAGTTCCGGTAAAATGGGGTACATTTTCCGATCCATGGGGAAATCGTTTAGGTTTCTTTGAATACTTGGATAAAGAGGAAGAAAAACAGCGGATTAATACATTAGTGATGAAAAATTAAAAACTTTTATACAAAATTATATAAGCGAGATTAAGGAAAGTACATACTTTATGCAGGAATCCCAATTTTTTCGTTGAATTGATACTAGAGGAAGAATTATAAGGGAGGACTTGAAAAAATGGAGAAAGTAATACCAATCAAAAACCAAATGAATGGCGTGTTTGTTCATGTAACGAATTTGAAGGAGTCAGTAAAGTGGTATTCAGATTTACTAGGGCTCGATGTTGATTTAGAAAAGATAGCTTCACCTGTTTATAATATCCCTATCACAGGCTCCACATCTCTAACGTTAGACGATCACACCTTCGATCCTGCATTTAAATACCATGTCAGTCCTAACCCTATATTTAATTTATTCGCCCCAGAAATCGAAGAAGCATATAAGTATATAAAAGCTAAGAATATTGAAGTTGTTAGGGAAATAGAATGGGTAGACAATACTGCCTGGTTTAATATAAAAGATCCGGATGGTAATGTTGTAATGATTTGTAATTGTTGACCACTGCAATCTACATAAGTAGTTTCTTTAAAAATGAATTGGAAGCTTGTGATTTGGAGTAGTCGGTGTATCTCTAAAGAAGTAGGGGATGCGCCTTTTTTGTTGAAATAATGTTTGGACAAAAACAAATATGTGACTTAATCTTTTTTAATACGTCTAAAACAATAAACAAGTGCATGAAAGGGTGAGTTAATTGCCGGATCAAACGAAAGAGGAAATTACCGATTGGTATCATTTATATAGTGAGTCGATTTTTAAGTATATTTTGATGATGATACATGATTATCAAATGGCGGAAGACTTGACCCATGATACGTTTATTAAAGCTTATAAAAATCATCATACCTTTCAACATAAGGCACAACCTAAAACTTGGCTATTCAGTATTGCACATAATCTCACTATAGATTATATACGAAAACAAAAGCCATTGAGAATTCTTCAAGAGATATTTACTGCAAAGAAGACTTCTGTGCCTTCACCGGATGATATTGTAGAAATTCGTGAAAGTTCAATCCAGTTGTATCGTGCGTTAAGTAAGTTGAAATCCTCCTATCGTGAAGTCATCATCCTCCGGAAAATAAAAGAATTCAGTATTAGAGAAACAAGTGAGATTTTAAATTGGTCGGAAGGAAAAGTGAAAACGACACTTTATCGAGCAATTCCCGCTTTAGAGAAGGAATTGCTAAAGGAGGGGTATCCGCATGAGAAATCAATATAATGATAGTTCTTATTTCGACAGTCAATTGAAACAATTGGATAAAGATATCATTTGGAAAGAATCAAGAAAAAATAAACTGGAGAAAAGCATTTTATTTTCCATGAATAGTAGCAGGAAAAAAATGAGATTAGTTGCTGTATTAAAATTTGCTTCAAGTATCGGAATCCTCGCTATCGTATTGTTTTTCGGTTATACCTTTTATACGGACAGTATCACGTACCATGATGAAGCAAGTATAACTCGCAGCGAAAATAGCCAAATAGTAGATAACCATAACCCCGAAGTAAAAGTGACGTCTGATGATTCGGTTGAAACCGATGAGGCGGCCCTGGAGATTCATACTGGCTCTGTGGAAGCTGTAACGAGAAAGAATGAAGGGATGGACCAAGAAGTTGAAGTCATTAACTATCTAATACAACCTTATAAAATTGCATATCAATTGGATAAGGTATTCGGAGCACCTGAAGTGTATGAAAACGAAATACAGTATTCAATTGATGATGAATATACGATAACTTTAGCAATTATCGAAGACACCAATCTTGATCAATCTATATCAAACCTGCAAGAAAGATTTGAAGCAGAAGGATATGATGAAGAGTTTGAACTTGAGAGCGTATCCTCAGAGGAAAATGGATTTGCGGGGAAAATGCAGTACTTTAGTCAAAATCGAGTGGATAAAGGGTTTATTGCTTATGAAGTTGGTGATGATGTCCTGGAAATTACATTCCGATATCCCGTAGAAGGTGGAGATGGGATGTATTCAATTCTAAACTTTCTACGAGAATCGATTCATTTGCGTTAAATAGTCGAAAAGATTGCAAATCCAAGAAGGATATTAAGTTTTTTTGTAAAAGTATATAACGGTATGATTACCATATAAAGGAAACATCCTATGCGGAAAGGGGAGTAATAATATGAAAAAACTACTAGGCGTTCTTCTCGTTCTGTTTGTATTTGTCTATAGTTACTCGGCAACTTCATGGACTGCTTCCTATATGCCATTTGAAACAAGTTGGCGAAGTCATTTGGTGTTCACCCCGTCGCATGTTACTGATCCAGGGCAAATCTATACCATTGATAAATATATTTATGCATTTAAATACGATCCAACAACGAGCTTTTTATTCGTTTTATCATTATCAGTGATCATTGTGTTCATCATCTTCGGTCTGCGGAATTTATTTGGCGTAAATAGAAGTATATCAAATTAAATCTTATTAAATGGGTGCTTTCTTAAATAGGGAGCACTTATTTTAATTGGTTACATTAACAAGTCACCCATTGGTTTGTTCCTTGGCCAATAAGACTTCAAGTTTAAGTCACGATGTTACTTCAACGATTCTAGTCATATGTCATTTAGTTTACAATCCTAAAGTAGATTGGCTATAGTAGAGATTAACAGCGAAATAAATATTAAAGGGAAGAGGGGATCGATTGAAATGGATGTAAAATTTCCGATTGGTGAATTGAAAGTTCCAGAGAAGGTGACGCTGGAACATGTACAGGAATGGTTGAAGCAAATTGAAACATATACTACTAGGTTGCGAGAAACGGTCGATTCATTAAATGAGGAGCAGTTAAGCAAAACATACCGCAATGGCAGTTGGAACGTCCGTCAATTAGTTCATCATATTGCCGACTCCCAGATGAATATGTTTCAACGTTTGAAGCTGGCATTGACAGATGAAAACCCTAAGGTACCTAACTTTGTTCAGGATAAATGGGCTGTTCAACCAGATACAGAACTCCCAGTAGAAAGTTCGATTAAGATGCTGGAAGGCATCAATGAGCGTATTGTAGCTTTAGGGAATAGTGTAACAGAGGAAGAGTTGAGCCGTATCTTCACTCATGAAAACAATGGGGAAATCAGTGTTGCAACAAAAATTGCAAAATTAGCTTGGCATGAAGAACATCACTTGGAACATATAAAGATTGCATTATCAAAATAGTTTCAGAGAATAAAAATTGGCTTATCCGAATCGGGTAAGCCAATTTTATTTTGAACAGAAGCAACTTAACGTGGAAATAATTATTTGGAACGATGAAACGATTTAGTTTCTGCATATTGCTCAAACCCAATGGACTTATAAAGATACAAAGAATCTGGATGTGGTTTTCCTGGTCTCTCTATCCAAGTACAAACTATTGCAGTCTCTGCCCCCTTTTTACGCAGTTCATTAAGAGCAAGTTTACAAACAGAGCTGGCTAATCCCATTCTCCTGAATCGAGGATCTGTTCCTACTGGCTCGAGTAACCCAACTTTGTTCTCCTCATCATACCAAATCAAGCAAAACGCAACGAACTCACCATTAGGCGACTCAATCACCCAATCAAGAGAGGGATCGTAAGGAAAGGCATTCATTACATTCAAGTAACTCTCCTCAGAAACCTTTGATGGATGGAATGCAGCCTTGTGCACAGTCACCCGATTTTGTATATCCTTAGGGCCCTGAAGGTGCCGGCCAATAAACTTATCTGGCAATTGAACGGTGAAAGGACAACGATCCAATGAGATTTTTGAGAGAATATAAGGAGCTTCTTTTAATGGGGTGTATAAAGCATCTTGTAGGGTTGAGATAAGATGAGTTTCTTTATCCAAAACAGATACTTTTTTCTCGTTTGTTTCTATGTTCTCGTCAAACCAATCGAGTACGTCCATTGCAACTTCATAAAAGTTGGGGTCGACTTGAAAAATTAAGTTGTCAGGCAGTTCGATCCATCCCCAAGCAACTGTTTTGCCATTCACTTCCCAAATCGCAGTAATCCAATTTTCCTCAAGACCAACATGCCGATTACGTTGCCAGGCTAGATCCCCTATATGGTAGTTGGCATCCAGGGTCCATAAAGCTCGTGTAAGTTCCTGCATTCTTAATAAATCATTTGAATTTGTATACGCACGCCTTATAGCTTTTCTCATTTTCACCCTCCTTGCATTCATTAACAATCTATTGAACAGAATGCCTCGATATTTTATCTTAATAGATATTTTTATACTTACGTTAGAGTGTCCTGTTTCGACATTGTGCGAGCCTGAATTTTTACAAAATCCTTCAAATATAAATTTCTTCCAGATATAGGAAAAATAACAGTTGTATTTCTACACTATTACAAATATAATACAAGTATATGTCGTATTAAGTTATTAATACAGTATAGAATTTAATCGTGAAAGAGGTGAAATCGTATCCAAGAATAGCTTGGATAACATGGGGCGCTCGTATATAATACAAATATACGTTAAATTTTTAGAGAATTACAAGAGAAGAGAATTTTTTAATGAGGGGGTTTGTAATGAATTTTATTAAGCGGGGATTTCTAGGAATTACTAGGAAAAAGGGAAAGTCTTTAATTTTATTAGCAGTAATATTTATTCTGGGGAATTTGATCTCAGGAGCCATTTCAATTCAGCAAGCCACTACAAATGTGGAAGCAAACATTAAAGAGAGACTAGGTGCTACTGCTACTGTAGAGCTTGATTATGAAGAAATGGATAAGCTTAGTGAAGCAGACTGGGAAAATACTGTGATTGAAGACCTTAGTGTTGATTTGATGAAACAGATTGGTGAACTTTCTTATGTAAAGTACTATGACTTTAATTTGATGCATTGGTTAGGCTCGGAGAGTATCGATAGTTACCAAGGTGATATGGAGGGTGAAGTTGTACACCATGGTCCCAGCATGGACTTTATGTTGAAGGGAATTAATTATGCACCTGTTCTTGATATTGAAGAACAGAAGGCAAAATTAGTCGATGGTCGTGTCTTTACCCAAGAAGAAGTCGATAATGGCACCTCTGTAGCTATCATTTCTAATAAATTGGCAGAAAAAAATAACCTTAACGTTGGGGATACCTTTACGTTGGTAAACGAGGTTTATACTTGGGATGAAGAAACGGGAGAAGATAATTTAGTCACTTCACGGGATGTCGTCTTAGAGATTATAGGAATATTCGAATCACAAACTATTAAGCAAGATGATTCAGAGGGTAGTTCCGAAATGGGCGGCATGATGGATTTCATGGATATAGAATTCCAAAATACCGTATATGTACCAAACCCAATTATTGTGGATGAAATGAAATACCAATATGAGGAGTATTTGAAAGCGGACGAAGAATATGCAGAAATGGTTGCGGCCGAGGGAGAAGAAGCATCATTCGAATATTATACACCATTGTATGTTCTGAATAATCCTGAAGATAGTGAAGCATTTGCGGAAGAAGTTGCACCGTTACTACCGAATCTCTATAAGGTCCATAGCGCTACCGATCAATATGATAGCATCGCAGGCCCAGTAGAGTCGATGTCCAATTTATCAAGGTACGTTTTATATGCGGCTATAGGTGCAACTGTGCTTATTATTGGTTTAGTAGTCTTATTATTCCTAAGAGATAGAAAACGTGAATTAGGTATCTATTTATCACTAGGGGAGAAACGTGGCCGTGTTATTGGACAAATTTTAATTGAAGTAATGGTTATTGCGTTAATTGCCATTTCATTATCATTATTCACCGGTAATCTCATCGCTGGACAGGTATCAGAAACGATGATTAATGCAGATGATCAATCGTATCAAGATGATTATATGTATTATGGCGGGGCCATCCAAACTCATTTAACGACACAAGATGTTTTGGATTCTTATGAGGTCAGCCTTAATTCAAGCTTTGTTCTAGCATTCTTTGGAATTGGGTTGTTGACGATTCTCATTTCAACAGTCATTCCGCTGATTTATATTTTAAGACTAAATCCTAAGAAAATATTGATGTGATGAGAGGTGAAACAATGATATTAGAGGCGAAAGATTTAAATTACTTTTACCAAGATGGTGAACAGCGTCGTTATATATTAAAAGATACATCCATTTCATTTGAAAAGGGGAAATTCTATACAATTTTAGGGCAATCCGGTTCCGGGAAAACCACCCTGCTTTCCTTACTCAGTGCGCTTGATTCACCACATAGCGGTACCGTTCTTTTCAACAATGAAGATATTAAGAAGATTGGTTATGAAAAGTACCGACGTAATAATGTGGGGATTATTTTTCAAAGTTATAACTTGATTCCGACCTTTACTGCAGTCGAAAATGTACTCATTCCAATGACGATCACAGAGAATGATGTCCCGGAAGATGCCAAGACAGTGGCGTACAATTTACTCGACTACATTGGGATTGTAAAAAGTAAAGCAGACCGTCCAGTCAATAAGCTCTCGGGGGGAGAGCAACAACGGGTGGCAATTGCCCGTGCGCTTGCGACGAATGTGGAATTGATTCTGGCAGATGAACCGACAGGAAACCTGGATGAAGAAATGGAGCAGGAAATCATTGATATCTTCAAACGACTGGCGCATGAACACGATAAATGCGTCGTCGTAGTTACGCACTCCAATGAAATTGCATTGCAATCCGATCAGGCTTTCCTTTTGAGGAAAGGTGTACTGACTGCTTATGAGTGATTTTCTATCCAAATTTAATAAAGATAAGTACCAGGATTTGTTGAGTGAGCAAGACGAAGAAAAACAATCGAAATCCAAAAATGATGAACCAGTTGAAACACAGGAACAAATAGATTCGCAGCAGAAGCAGGAAGAGCAAGCTTCTGCTGCGGAAATGGAAGAAAGAGTTCCTGAGCCCGAGAGTTCTACTGAGTCCAATCCTGTTTCTACTAGAAGCAGCTATCGTCGTGACTCCGAAGAAGATGTGGAGATTGATCCGGACTATCAACGGAAAAAACGTCGTCGGTTGTGGCTGATCATTGCTGGATCTGTTCTAGCTTGTGTGTTAATTTTTTTCATTTACTACATACTCGTTCATGTGAAGGTGGAAGATTTTGTTGGACAACCTGTATCTGAAGCACGTGCATGGGCTAATGAAAATGATGTAGAAATCGAATTAATACAAGAACATAATAAGGAATATGATGCAAATCAAGTTATTTCTCAAAGTGTTCCTGCTGGAGAGAAAATCCGAAAAGGGAACACACTACAGCTAACAAGCAGTTTAGGACCGGATCCGGAAGAGGTTATTCTGCTGCCTGATTTTTCTGTCATGAGTCAAGAGGAAGCACGAAGTTGGATTGAAGAGAACAAAGCAGAAAATCTGCAAATTGTAGCGGAGTACAGTGATGATGTTGAAGAAGGCGAATTCATTAAGCTCACCATTAGAGATGATGATGTTGACGAAACAGGCTATCAACGTAAACATAGTGCAGCTGTCTACTATTCTAAAGGTGAAGAAGTATTTGAAAAGAATATTACGATACCTAATTTCACGGGAGTTGCCAAAGAAGAAGTTGTGAAATGGGCTGAAACAAATGAAATTGATATGACCTATGAAGAAGCGGATTCTGATACGGTTGAAGCTGGGTTTATCATTAGTCAAAGTGAAACTCCAGAAGAGAAAATTGCCAAAAGAGATAAGATGGAAGTTGTTGTATCTCTAGGTAAAGCTACAATTGTTCCTAATTTTGCTGGACTTACTGCAGAGGAAGCTGCTGTTAGTTTCCCAGATTTGGAAGTGATGGTGAAACAGGTTTATCACGCAGATGTTGCTTACGGTAGATTGATTTCACAATCCGTTGCTGCAGATACGAAGTTAACGGATAATGATGACAAACGCGTTACTGTTACCTATTCGTTAGGGAAGCCATACTTAGGTGATTATCGTGGGCAATCAGAGGGTGAACTCCCGAGAATCTTCTTTGAAGAATTCCAATCCAAAGGTGCAGATATTAAATATATTATTAAATATATCTGGGCCCCAGAAGTTAAAGGGACAGTGGTCGGCATGAGTAAATTCAACGAGTTTGTACCATTGAAGTATACTGTGGAAATACGAGTAAGTAATAATGTTCACGGACCACCTGATCCTCCGCCAATGATAGATGATGTACCAGAACTGCCGGAAGCTCCTGCAGAAGAAGATATCGATGTTAACGAGAAGTAACGAAGTAATCGACAAGTGCTTATTAAGTGCTTGTCGATTTTTTAAGATAGCAATCTATGAATGGTATACGATAAGCGAGTTAAAAACAAAGAAGGAGAAAGCATCTCTTTGTTGAATCTATATAAAGATAGAAAGAAGAAATAGGAGAGATAAAAAAATGAGAGCATTATTGGTCATTGATGCACAAAAGACAATTGTTGACTTTAAAGACTTTCACCAAGAAATCGGTATGATCGAAACGATGATTACAGATTTCAAAGAAAATGGAGACCAAGTTATTTTTATTCGAAATTTGGACGATGACGAAAAAAGTTCATTCCACAAAAATTCGGCGGGCTCTGAAATTCATGATTCCTTGAAAAAATATGCAGAAATCGTAGTAGAAAAGAAGACACCAAGCTCATTTTACCAGACAGAACTGGATGAAAAGCTAAAACAGTTTGGTGTGGACCATATTTTCATCACAGGTTTCAATACCGAGTTTTGTTGCCAGTTTACGGCAATAGCAGCTTATGATAGAGGGTATAAAGTTACGTTTATTGAGGACGCTACAGGAACGGTCAATGACGGAACTACATATGAAATGGAAGGTTTGGACATTCGTGATTTTGTAGGGACCGTTTTGCATTGGTCAAGTGTAATTGAAGTTCTGGATTATGAAGAATACGTTGAGGAATATAGAACAAATAAAGTTTAACTCATTATGGTTATGGAATGAGGTATTCGATGATTTCTGAGCTGAATCAAACTGATTTTTATAAATGTAAGAATTTAATTAACCAGCAGGGGCAAATTGAGGTGAAAGCTGTAGTCGAAGGAATTAATCCTGGACGAATATTTGTAGACAATATCTATTCTCCGGACGCCGGACTTGTTTGGCTTGGGAACAATGATGGGTTTTTATTTATTGGCAATGAATCAAATGAGGAATTTAATAGCCAAATTAATCATTTTATTGATACGATGATTCAAGCAGAAGCAGAAAAAGTAGGATTGAAGTGGTTTGAAGCAATGGGCAATCATCAAAAATGGGATGTGGTTATTGAGAAGCTGTTTGCACATCGGAAACTGGAAAGCTGGAACCAAAAAGTCTATACACTACAAAAAGAGAATTTTTACGCTGAGGATGAACCTGTCATAGGACAAGAATTTGAAGTCATAAAGATCGATGAGGAGCTTTATTATAGTAATACCCTTCATAATATTGATCTTCTGCATTCTAAAATTTTAGAGTATTGGTCTTCAACGGAACAATTTTTTAGACTAGGAACTGGTTATTGCATAAAGAATCCTAACAATATCATTAGTATTTGTTTTTCTGGTTTTGTTATTGATGATGTGCACGCTGTTGATATTGAAACGTTGAAGGCATACCGTGGAAACAAGTTGGCGCAAAAGTTAGCCCACGTATTTGCAAGAGATTGTTTGGAGAATGACTTTACTCCATATTGGGATTGTATGGAAGATAATAATCCTTCCATTGCAGTTGCAGAAAAAATAGGTTTCACTAACATATTTAATTATAAGGGATATTATTTCCCCTTAGATAGAATGAAACATATTTAGGAGGTAAGATTGTGTTGCAATCTTTACGAATTGGAATCAGTTTACAAGTAGTATTCTTTATATTATTTTTCAGCGCGATGTTAGCGAATATGAATAATATATTAGGTGCGATGATAAGTTCTGTGATTGGGTTATTAAGTTTAATTATAGGAATTAAATCAATAATATCACGACAAAATATAGTTCTGGCTTTGATGATCATCGTTATTTCCATTCTCATTTTAGGTTTTACCGTCTTTGCTTACTTTATTGGTGAGGGAGGACTCCCACCGTTAATCATGCAGTAAATTGAGAAATTAGTGTGCCTGGGAGGAATAAGATGAAATGGGTTAAGACAATGATTGACGTGATTGGTTTCCCTTTTACTTTAACAAACCTCTATCTTAATAGGAAAAACAAAGTGAAGGAAATAGGTCAAAAGGTTAGGATTAAAGATAGGAATATTCATGTCGTCGTCTCTGGTATAGAGGATGCGGAATTTAGTGTGATTTTAGACGCTGGATTAAGCTGTTGTTCTTTAGATTGGTATCATATACAGCCAGAATTATCTAAGTTTACAAAAGTCCTCTCATTTGATCGTGCAGGCTATGGATGGAGTTCACGAAGCAATCTCCCATATACAAGTGAAGATGTGGTAGATGACTTAATATATGTATTAGATGAGTTAGAACTAAAACCACCATATGTATTAGTTGGGCATTCCTTTGGCGGATTGAATATGAGGCTTTTTGCAAGTAAATTTCCAGAGAAAGTTACATCATTAATTCTAATCGATGCCGTGCACGAAAATAGATATATGAGTGATGTTTGGGATACCAATCGTAAAAAGTCCTATCGTAAAAATTTAAACCTCTTTCGATTTGGTTACATTACTTCCGGAATTGGAATTCCTAAACTTTTGAAACAACCGGTTGGAAGAAAATATCTGCCAGAACCTTACCAAAAATATGCCGATTATGTTGGGTATCTTCCTAAGTCTTATGAAGCAGTATATAAAGAATTTCTGTATAGTGAGAGGTCAGCATTACTAGTTAAAAATGCAGTAAAATTAAGAGAAGATTTACCAGCAATCGTTATCAGCTCCAATAATCAAGATCCGACTTGGGTAGAATATCAAAATCAGCTTAGTAGATTAACCAAGAAAACAATACAAATTAAGACGAACAATAATCACTTCATTCATTTGGAGAATCCTGATTTGATAATTGATACGATTAAAGGAATAGTTTGCAATCAAAATTAACCCATACGATAATAACGGTATGGACAGAGTTCAAGTTTTATTTAAGAATTGAGGTTTATCGATGGTAAATTTAATCAAAATAGGTATTTGTAGTTTCTTTGTATTTTTGATGTTTTGGTCCTTCGGTTTTACAAAGGAGTTATCTATAATTAGCGTTATTTTTTGCTCCTTAGCTTTTGGTTATGTTTTGAATATGTTTTGGAGTTTAAATAGAGAAATCCAGATGAAAATTAAAAAATAGTTGATTGTTTTACCATGGTAAACCCGTAATCAAACAACGCATACAAAAATGAAGCACCTCTTGCTAAGATAGAAATATCAATTGAAGGAGGTGCTTTTCTATGCCACATGAAGAACTAAT
>NZ_JBHUDE010000129.1:0-14975 GCF_042678205.1 Oceanobacillus luteolus | reverse complement strand
TTTCGTGTAACCTTATCCATGAGATTTGTCCTTTATTTTTGGATTTGGATGGGTTACCACCTGAATAAATCCATTATAAAGGACTTTTTATTTGCATTAAAGTAAGTTAGCGAAAATTCGGGGTCTTGTTAATATTTAGTCTTAATTAATGCAACGCTAGTGAACAATAATATTTTTTATAAATTTTGGCTTCACAGGAGATTCTTACAGGGTACAACTGGAAAATACCTCCTGTTTATATACATGGATAAGCATGAGATAATAGATTGTGGAGGAATGTTATATGCTATTTACATCCATAAAACCTATGTTGCTTTCCATGGGAAGTGAAATACACAATGATTTAAATAACCTTTATGATATTAAGTGGGATGGTTGGAGGATTTTACTTCATAAGCAAGGCAACCGTATAGAAGCTTATACCCGGCACGGAAATCGGGTTACTGATCAGTTTCCTGAATTGGAGCAGATTGTTCCTCATATCAAAACGGAGATAGCGATTCTTGATTGTGAAGGAGTTGTAATCAGGGATGGGGTATCTGTTTTCGAAGATTTTCAATACCGAGGGAGGTTGCGGAGCAATCATAAGATTGAGTCGGCTATGGTTAGCCACCCTGTAACCTTTGTTGCATTTGATGTGTTGGCCACAGAGAAACCATTGTTAAAACTCCCGCTTTATGAAAGAAAACAAATTTTATCTGATATCATAATACCTTCTAATCAAATAGTTCCTACACCGTATATAATTGAGGATGGAGAAAGTCTTTTTCAAATAACCAAGGAGAAAGGCATGGAAGGAATTGTTGCTAAGCCTTTATCTTCTATTTACCAAGTGGGTGTACGAAGTGCAGAATGGTTAAAATATAAGCACTTTAAACGAATGAAAACTATAATCCTGGGATATAAGGAAAATCCATTTTCAATGATAGTAGGAATGAAGCAGAACGGAAATATAACTCCGGTAGCTCAAGTTGAATTTGGCTTTTCAATAGAAGAAAAACAGGCTTTCCGCAATATTGCCAAAGAGATAATAACAAATAAGGCAGACAATGTTTACTGGATTGATCCAGTCCTTTGTTGTGAAGTTCAATATCTTGAAAAAACAGAGAATCAAAAATTGAGAATTGTGTCCTTTAAAGGTTTTGCCTTTGATGTAAAACCGGAAGAGTGTGCAATATAATTTTTAGCTGCTATTATGAATAGCAGCTATTTTCTTTTACTCAACTATAATAGTCTGGGGGTGTCCTTAAAGGGCGTTTTGTTTTAATATAGTAGATAGAGAGCTTGAGAGGGGATTGAATGATGAAAAAATCAGTTATGGAACTACTTACGCATGTAAAACAAGAAGTCGGTGACATGATAGAGGAAAATCCCTATGGATACATAGACGGTATAGCAAGAATAGCGAGTAAAATAGAGAAATCACGTAAATATAGAATCAAAGATTACGAAGAAGTGATTAATCAATTAACCAATGAAGAATTGGCCCTATTTAAATCAGAAGATATTTCTGAAGAAGGGATTATGCGAGGCTCCCAGCTATTAGATACGTGCAAGAAAGTCATTGCTGAAGCAAAGGAGTATCGCAGAGAAAAGAATAAAAAGACAAACCGAGTGGAAACGAATTTATTGACGCATGCACCTTATTTTGTTGGAGGGTCCAAAAAGAGAAAAGCGCAAGGTAAGAAAGATGGCTACATTAAGATAGATAAAGACGGCATCCGAAAAATGACATATCAAAATAATTTAGGTCATATGCTGACCATGGCAGATGCGAAGGCTTTATTTGCTTTATTTTCCCTATGGGAAGAGCAAGATTATGGGGAATGGGTTACCTTTACAGAGTATCAGATCGTAAATCGATTGGATATGGGCATGGGGGGAAATCAATACCAACTCGTCAGAAATTCCTTGGAGAAACTACGTAATACATCTGTCGTCTTCCAGGAAGCCTATGAGAGCGAAACGGGTAAGAGAGTGAAAACGGAACGGTTTGATTTGATTATAGCTGATGAATCTACTGTGGAATATAATAAGTCCGGTGAAGTTAATTCCAAGCAGTTTCGATTTCAGTTCTCTCCTCATATTGAAAAATCTTTCAATCACGGATATTACACATTTATTAGTATTGCAGTCTTCAATGAGCTGGAAATAGAAGCAGCACAAGCCTTATATGTCATGATATCTGGAATAGCTAGCATGGAGAATGCTAGTGAATACGTTAAAGAAGAAGGCGTGTTTATCATTCCGCTTGATGAAGTATACGGTACCTTATTTTTAGAAGATAGAAGGCCAAAAAATAAAGGTGTTGTCGAAAAAGGCTGCGAAGAGCTAAAAAGTATTGATATTATTAAAGAGTATACTTTTATTAAAGAAGGTCGCTCGTTTACCAAACTGGAAATTGAAATTACAGATTGGTTAAAAGATGTCTTAGGTAAAAAAGATTACATTGGGGGCGGCGGAATCAAGCAACTTACCATTAATGACATGATGTAAAATATGAATCTCCTGTTCAAACGGGAGATTATTTGATGTTGAAAAAATTTTTTAAGAAAATTTTTCTCTTAAACTGTCCGTACAGGTACAGTATGCGAGGCAAATTTTAACAAATTGGAAGTGTCCGTAGAGGTACAGTAGTTTATTAAGTAAACAATCTTCGCTACCAAATGAACAAGTGTCCGTCGGAGTACAGTATGATAAAAAAATAGAATCATCTAAAAAGATAAAAGAACCGTCCGTGAGGGTACAGTAGCGAAAAAATAGTGAACCCTATTCTATCAAGTTAAAAAAAGAGAACTGTCCGTAGAGGTACAACAGAACGATTGCCACATAAAAAAATACAACTAATAATAAACTGTCCGTAGTGGTACAGTATCATAAATTGGAGCGGTTGTTAGATTTTTGTTTCAAAGTGTCCGTAGGAGTACAGTAGTGTTTCCAAATTTGGTAACGAAAACATAAATTTAAACTGTCCGTAGAGGTACAGTATAAGCTAGAATTTTGCTGTCAAATGTCCGTGGTAGTACAGTATAGCAATCTATCTATCAATAGTGTAAATTGTTGTTAAATGGAAGTAGAAGGTAGGTGGAATGCTATGATTTATGAGGACGTATACGACTTTTTGTTGAAAAAGGCTTCGGCTAAAGAAATAGATATCGTGCTAGAGATGATAAAAAATACGGATTGGGATGGTCGATTGAAAATCGATCTTGCTACTCTTGCAAAACGTGTAGGTACAACTAAGAAGTATGTCAACGAAGTTATACATAAATTCACATCTTTAACACGAGGCAAACGTATTTTAAAAGTAGATCACACAGATTCCGATTTTCCTTACCTTATGCTTCTGGGAAAATCTTCTTTACTGTACAGTAAAGCGGATCGATATGGAAAGAAGTTTCGTTTTTTGTATTCGGAGGCTTTTCAAACTTTATCTGTATATGCCAAACGAATACTGTTATCTGCAGTAATGGAGGTTTCCGTCTCTCATTCGGGGAAAACAAATGTATCCTTAGAGGTATCTGATTTTATCTACCGAAATGAGGTTTCCACCGGGCTCATTCCGTCTAGAACTGTGTTATACCGTACAATTGAAGAGATAAATGAAGCCTTTAACGGAAAATTAGAGGTTTCTTTGGCGACCAGTTTTTTCCTTCGCAAAGAAATCATTCGAGTTTCTTTTGAAAAATCTTATTTAGAGGACGTCGTTCATAACCACACCGAGCGTTTCGAATTAAGAAAGGCTCTATTTCAACATGGCTACGAAGAGTACCTCTCCGATGAACATTGCATAGAAATTGAGCGTGTGGCAAAGTATGTATTCCGCTCCTTAATCCGAGGTGCTAAACAAGTCGAGAAAGACAATCATCATACAACTGGACTGATCGATACCGTAATGAGTATCGCAAGAGCGGTATACAAAAAGTCACTAGAAAAGTTATCAAGTTCCTTATATAAAGTTATTCACGAAAACGAGAACGTAGGTGCGTTGTCGGCATATTTTAGTGCCATTATCTTCTCCGTAATGACAGAAGAAATGACAAAGCACCAGCATCAAGCAGATGCAATTCAATCCTTAGTCGAGATTGCAAGCACCGATATCAAATCAGAGACAGAGCGTCGTATCACGGAACATCGTCTCATCGCTAGAGTCCTGGAGCAATGGAATAGGAATTGGATCACGTCTCGGGTCCATAAACAAGAATCCAATCGAGGAGGAATCAACCAGGAGAGTGAACAGTATAATAATAGTCTCAAAGAAAACATTGATAATATGGTGAAATCTCTTCTTCCAACCGTTCGGAAGTGGCAGAATCAGTACACCAAGCTAGTTAGAAAAGAGTCCTATTTAATTGACTGGTTGGAACAAGCGAAGGAGTATATCGACACCATCAACATGCGATTTGCCGCCACAAATGAATACAATGCAAATCCAAGCACTTTGGTGTAAAAGCCAAGGTGTATTTGTCGTGGTATTTTTTATGACTTCATCATTCACCAACGGAATAAAATGCAATTTATAACCATCCAAGCGAAATGAAGAGATTTAATACGATAACTCCTCTTTTTTTTATACTCTAAATGTCTGTGAATTTAACATAAAAGCAGGTGAATATTTAACCAATGCTTGTATATTTTGGTTATTGTTATGTTTTTTAAACGATTTTTTCTCTGAATATGAAAATGTAGATGGTATTTCGTTTAAATTCGAAGGAAATTAAAAACGAATTGTTGCTGTGACTGGCTTTACGAGGGTTTATTATTCATGGTTTTATTTTATAGTTTTAATTATGATCTTAATAAAGATATTAAAAAAGGAGTTCATTTATTAGTTTGGGAAGTGAAAATGATAAATAAAACGAAATGGAAATAAAATGATGAAAAAGATTATTAGCAGTGTAACAGAAGATGTACTAAAAACAAACATACTAAGATTAGTGGGTTTGTTAGTTTCATCTATTGATGCCTTAGCAGAGTTAGATTAGATAAACTGAGGGTTTATTTGGCCTTATTAATAAATTTTATAAATCCTGATACTTCCAAGCCATCCAACATTTCCATTTTTTTAAAATTTTTATTCTGATTTCCTGCTTCATATAACCTCGATCATTGTGCGAAACTTTGCTAATAACCTTTAATATTATAGGTTCAAAATCATCGATAATTTCTTGACACGGAACCTCTCCAATTCTACACAAATAGAAATCCCTCCTAGTTTTCCTTTACGGCACAATACTTAATGTTCGATTATGGTTGTATGAAATGTTTGGTTAATGGGAAGCAATCATTAAAGTATATAGTCTTTGGGGACACAATTCACATATGAATTTTTGTCCCTGTTTTTGTTTGTTATATCAATGTTTATATGATTTATATTGTCGAATTTAAATAAAAATTAACAAAGTAGATATTAGTAGCAGCGAATAACTTTATTTAGCGTTGTTAAAACGCTTGCTAAATTAGATAAAGAAGAATTTAAAAAGGTAGAAAAGAATATATGGAAAGAAATATAAGTGTGAAAGAATGTTCTTAAACTCCCTCAGATAGATTATATTTATTCATCATTACCGATGCAGGATGAGAAGTAAATATAAGATTGAGTTAGCGATGTAAACTCATCCAGTTACCTTTGTAGCCTTCAATGTGTTGAACATCGCTCATCCGCTCCTTAAAACACCACTCATGGAACGAAAGCGTGTATTACATGACATCATTAAATCTTCTAATACACTAGTCACCAAGCATTATATCATTGGAGATGGTACGGAACTCCATGAACTCACGAAGAAGAAGGGGATGGAGGGAATCGTAGAAAAGTCTCTACATTCTTCTTATCAACTCAACACCCGTAGTCCTGAATTGATCAAACACAAACACTTCAAATTCACCCAATCTGTCATCTTAGGATATAAAGAGAATCCTTTCACGACTATTGTGGGGAGTACAGTTAGGGATAAAATGATTCCTGTTGCTCAGGTTGAATTTGGATTTAAACCAGAAGAAACAGGCATTTTGTAAAATTGCAAAAGGAATTGTGACGATAAGAGAAAAAGTAGCTTTTTTATATTAGAGTTACTATGAACCTTCATAAAAAAATAGCATCTATTCCATCCCCTATTACACCTGTCTTTCGGCTGATAATATGATATTATTAATAATTTGTAAACATAACCAAAAATATACCATTTTTAGATAATTATGGTAGTATATAAAATACATACGTATATTCTCATCTTAGAAATTAACTTATAAGGAGGGTAGCTTGTTAATTGTGTTAAGAATAGTTAAATAGGGGGAGTAGAGTAATGAAAAAAGTCAATTTGTTTGTTGGTGCTTTGTTGTTTTTTGTTGTGTTAGGCGTTAGCACTGTCTCGGCAGATGCTTTAAGTCCTGACGAAGCATTGAGCAATGCATATGATGCTTCTTTAGAAGGTGACTCGAAAAAATATTACGACAGCGTTATTGATGAGCGATTCGACTCACCAGAAGAAGCAAGATTCTTTTATGATGGTGCTTTCCTTGAGGATCCATTGGTTGACTATAAGATAGTGGATTCCAAAAAAATCAATAAGAATAACTACGAGTTTACGGTGATGGCGGAATACAAATCGGGTTTAAGTCTTAAGCTTCCAGCAAAAGTAACTGATATTAATGGTGCGTGGAAGGTGTTGATTACCGATGAAATCTTAGAAGAGGATGAATTTGAAGTTTTAAACACAGGTTCAGTGTTAAATAAAAACGCAAATATGATACTTCCAGGACTAGAACTAACTGAACTTGAAGGAACTTATCAACCTCAATCTGGTAGGTTGTATAGGTCCTTTAACGTAAGTATGAGATCACACATTGATATAGGTATTGTTAATATACCTACAACAGCCTTAGTATTATCTATAAGTAACCAGTCTACAAGCGGTAATTTGAATTACTCAGTCTGGAAGAAATTATCACATGGAAATACCACTCTTGCTTCAAGGACAGTCTCAGGTAATAAAAAGAATTATACAACATCACTAACTTTAAGTTATAACCCAGGTACAGCAAATTTCAGAATCGCAGGTAGCGGTAGTTCCAATGGAGGCTTATATTATTGATTAAAGAGCTAGATATATAAGATACTCCTTTATAATTTGTTTTTAAAATCATCCTCGTGTTACTTTGAGGATGATTTTTTTGACTATGCATTAACAAAGAATAGCACGACAAATTGGTTGTAATTTATAGTTCTTTTAGAAACAATATGGCATTATTAATGATTTGTAAATAATACTAAGAGTATCCCTTTTTTTGATAATTATGGTAAAATCTATTTTACATACATATATATTCATCTTGGACATTAACTTATAAGGAGGTTAGATTGTACTCTATTATGCACCACCAATATTCTTTACTTTAACTGGCAGCTTATATTCGATTACATCGATATTCCTATTAACAACGATCCTAGTAGATCCTTGATTTTATATATTACAAACCAGTCCACAAGCGGAAGTATGACATATTCAATTTACAAATATGGAGTAGATTTCTCTAGGACAATTTTAGGTTCGAGAACGGTTTCATGCAATAGAAAAAATTATACAACAACCCTTTCTCTGTCGAGTTTACCTGGTCATACAGAACATTTTAGAATCGCAGGTAGTGGATCTTCTGGCGGCGGCTTATATTATTAATCCAATATTGCTATAAAATCATGTTGTTCATATAAAGAATTAAATCTCCTAGTTCATATTTGTTATTGTATCATTCTCTCAAGCTACTGGAGAATGATTCTTATTTTTGCCGTAAATTTATTTTTGGAGGAATAAGACGTTTTATTTTATGATATTCTTTGTATAACCATACAACTACAATATCGTATCAAAGGAGGAAAAAATGAAGAAGAATAAAAAAATCATTTTGGTCATTACTATAATTCTTTTCATGGTCGCAGGAAGCTATTTTATAGAATCTGCTGAAAGCGAAGTGTCTAATCCTGAAGAATCAGAGGAAATGAAAAAATTACAGAAAGAGTTCAATCAGTTAAGTATAGACTACCTAAATTTGCAAGGTGAGAATGAAGAGTTACAAGATCATATTAACTGGTTATATGAAGAGAATTTCGAAACATATAAAAGCATTTATGAGTCCGATTTTGCGAATGAATATATCGGTGAATCAAGCGAAATTATTCATAAAGAAATTGAAGAAGATAAGTACATACTATTAGTAGAGAATGAAACAGGATTCTTAATAAGTGTATGGTTAAAGGGGCAGGAATCTCCGTTATTCTTAGAATTTAGCTCATTAAGTCCTGAAGAAGGATTCGATTGGGGTGGTGGCCAAGTATTGGGACCATGGCAAGATCACAATTTCTATGGTGGAATTATTACCGAGAATGAAATCCAGCAGGTTAATTTAGTACAGAATGAAAAGATTCACGAAGCTGAAATTGTTAAAATAGATAATAACTTAAGTATCTGGTATAGCTTATTTGACTATGAAACGTCTATCGAACCAGATCAGATAAAAATTGAAGCTCTTGATAATGATGGATTGATAGTATGGGAAGAAGAAGCGTTTAACGGAAATTAGAGACTATGATATTCAACTCACGGGTGCATTCCTTTAAGTGATATGTATGTTGAATGGAAAAGCAAAAGATGAAATGGACACGACAAAGCAAGGACAACATCTTCTTTAGGGGTTAGGAATGTACTATATTATTGAAAAATATTCTCTCTACTTTCTTACAAATTCTACTCGTAAGTTCCTTGGTATCAATTGTATACTTATCTTTGACAGCGATGGTGAAGTTATAACCGCCAATAATGTTACCGCTTAACTCGGGATGGTGGGCATCCACTCCTGTATCAATAACAGCGATTACCACATCATCTCCAGCGTTGTCTTCCCAGATTTCCGGAGCGTTTACCATTGAAACTCCGCGCGGTATTTCATTTGGTTGATATTCCGTACTTTCTACCGTAAACGGTATTAACTTGATTTGTTTTTCTGTCATGTTTCTCTTTCCTCCTCAAATGAAATCTTTCACATCATTGAAATTTTGGTGTGTTATATATAAAAGAGGGGGATGAGAACAAAAAGTAAATAGAAAAGCACAATTTACAGTAAAAGTTACGGATGAAATAAAATGGACGGCGATCCACTAAGTTGTTTGTTATATCGTTGCAGGCACTTTTAATGGAATTATGTTAAACTAAAACCAAAAGGGAGTAGGGTAACACCAAGCGACCAAACTTTCTGTTACCCGTACTTCCATCCTTAAACCATATATAGAACCAATGCAAATGCAACCAATCCCCAGACCAATGTAGCAAGTCCCCATACCACTTCTTGAATATGTTTCATACTTTACTTTTCACCTCCCCATAGACTACAGCACCGTAAAATGTGCACCTATTTATCAACCTTGCGCTATCTTTATTATACAACGTCTTAACGTTATATAAGTGACATGAAAGTATTATAAAACTAACATAAAACTGCCATACTTCAAAAGAAGCCTGTAACTTTTGTGTAGAGGTAATATAAAATCTTGTTCAAGTGTATTTTTCTAGAAATTGTGGTATCATATAAGTAGATAAACATATAATAAAAAAGACCACCGTTCCAGCGGTGGTCAAGTCGATACCCATTCTTCTGATAGGGGATTGGCATTATCTTTACGAAAAATAGCCCTTACCCATTTGCTGACAGGGGGGCTATTTTTTTGCGTTTAAAATAGCGACAACGACTGCGATCAACGCGATGATCATCGTGGAAAACGAAATCATGAGCGTTAAAGCCTGAAATGTTGTCATGGCATCACCCCCTTTCGGGGATAATACCAACCACCCTATCCAACATCAATAGATGAATTTCGAATGAATATCTATATTCATTATACCATAAATACCCATAAACTACTCTCTCAATATCAGGCAAACCTTGTACTATCAGGGTTTGCTTTTTTTATCTTATCGTAACTTGTTGATTTATGATGACTTTATGTCAGAAAACAAATATAATTTTTCTGAACGTTGAAAACTATGCGTGTTGGTTCCAAGTAGATTACAATAATTTGTAGTAAGACTCCATCTAAAACCTTTCACAATAAAACCTAGTATATTATATTTATATACTTAATAAAAAGGGGGGGAACAAATGGACAAGAACAATAAAAAAAATAATAACCCAAACAATGACAACAATGTCTGGGCTATTATCATCTTAATTATTTTGTTGAATTACTTCGGTTAAAAAATGATAAAAATTCAATCCGCCAAAATTTTATTTTTATCATTTCTTATTACAAGTATATCAAAAATGGAGCTAGACTAATACGTCTGGCTCTTTTATTCCTTATTTTATTACTAAAACGCATGATTTACTATTTTTTTTGAAAAAATTGTGTCATAATTATTATAGTGTCTTGTATAATCGAAAATTAGGAAGTCAACTTGGTACAAGAACTAGGTAAATAAGCTCCTTATAATTCAATCTAATTACTTAATAAAAGTCTAAAATACGACTGATTAAAAAACACCTATCATGGATAGAGTTTAAAAGTCCTTTTATTCGTACATAATTAAATACCATCGGATACAGCCCCGGAAGATCAATCGATATTAATCGATAAATCTTTCGTGGGCTTTTTTTATTTATTTTAAAACATAAGGAGGAAATTTATATGCGTATGCGTCCCGTAAGTCTAACCATCATAACAATAATATTTTTTCTTGTGGGGTGTGCAAGTGTACCAAATGTAAATTCCAGCAGCACTGAAAGAGAAGTGGAATGGAGTAAAGTTATCGGTTCATTATTACCTAGTGATCCAGTACCCAGTGAAATAAATCTCAGGAAAGGTGTATATCTTGTTGCGAGTGTGGAAACTGTGCGAGATGGTGATTCACTTACAGTTTCTAACGTTGATACATCGTATATAAAAGACCAGGATAGAAAAAAACAAATCGAACAAGTGTTAATCCAAAATAATGGTGCGCTTGGAATTCGTATGATTAGCATTGACACACCTGAAATCACAAATGGGAAAAATGAATATTACGGCAATGAAGCTAAAAAAGCAGTTGAAACTTTGTTATATAATGGAAAAGTAATATTGGAACTAGAACCAGCCGCTCTATTTGATAATTATAATCGTCTTCTAGCTCATGCTTATACCCTCGAAGGAGCTAGTCTACAAAAATACCTATTAAGTAATGGTTTGGCCCGAGTTGCCTATTTATATGATGATTATAAGTATACTAAGGATTACCGTTATGCAGAAGAAGAGGCGAAAAGTAAAAAGTTAAATATTCATTCCATCGAAGGTTATGTCAAATGGGATGAGCCAGCGGGTTTTGATAGGAGTGTACCGGCGAATCCATATTGGGATATTATGAAAGAACCACCAAAACCAGAAAGTGTTGTTGAGAGGATGAATGAGCTTGATTTTATTGATTTCTTTAATTTTGGAATATCCGGCTCCAATTAATAATTCATAAAACAAACGAGGTGAAATTATGAAAGAGAAAGAAATAGTAAATTTTCTTAGAGAAGATATGGTAAGTACATTGGAGAACGTAGATTTAGAAAATATAAAAGATATAAAGGGCATAATTGAAAAACAATTAAGTGTCATTGAAACTTTAAAAGATATTAAAGATGCTAAAGGACGGCTTTTTGAGACAACAAATAATGAAAGTATAAATGAAGAAAAAATTGAAGAAGTAATGGATAACTTAAGAGCCGCTCCCGATATAAAAGAAATTGGACAGAAAAAATCTTATCGTTTTGAAAGGAAGATTAGGGGTGGGTTTGTACCAGATTTAGAGGCATTTGTTCCAGAAGGTATCGTTAGAAAACTAGGTTTAAATGATGGTGATATGATATTCGCTACTAGAAAAGTCGACGAAGATCCTGATACTCGTCATTTCAATTATGAGCTCGCTGAAAAGACTAATATTGATGAAAAGTCTAACCGTATACAGATTAATTACTGTCCTGTTAAACAAGCTGCAGGTCGATTAATTGTTGAAGAAAGTGCTGAAACAGGTGAATACATACGTTATAACGAAGGACTATATACAATATTATTAGATGAAAGGGATGTACTAGATTTTAATATTGTCGAAGGAGATTTAATTGATATTGCATATCCAGAGGACAATATAGAAAAAGCTAAAGTAATATGGAAACATCGGGTACAAGAGGAAACAATTATAAAAGCTAAAGAAATTACAAAGAAAAGCAAGAAGGATAATAACGAAAAACAGCCAGATGTATTGGAACAAACATTAATCGATAAATGTATATTAGTAATTGGAAACGAACCTAAAATGAGTGAGTACCGAACTTGTATTGAAGGTCGAGGTGGTACTTTTCTATGGGGCGATGCAAGCGATAGTCTTCACCATTTAAAAGCAAAAGTGAAAAAAGCTGATATTGTAGTATTCTTGCTAGGTGTATCTGGTCATGTGGGGATGAAACATATAAAACGTATGTGTAAAGAATATGATACTGAGTTTATACCAACATGGAGAAACGGTATTTCTTCTTTAGTGAGAATTGCAGAGGAAGCATGATAAGGAATCTATTTGTGTTGTGAATCCCTTTATTGTAAGATAATAATATAAACCTTTAATCTTCTTATTTTTAATCTGCCTTTAGGTAGATGGTAAAACATTAATGAAAGTGGTCTTTGGATCAATAGAAAATGTACTGTACTACCAGTATGTCTAATATTCTATTATCCGAAGGCCGCTTTTTTGCTTTTAGGTAAGATGGAAGGGATGAATTCTAAGAGAAGGAGGATGTTTGTTAAAAGTCGAGGTAAAAATAAGCCATATATTTAGGGCGCAGGTGCGGTGTATTACCGGACTGTTTTTTTGTGCTTAAAATACCCTAGAGAAAAAATGTAATACGTAAATTGTTATATGACTGAGGAGTGATACCGTGGAGAAATCGGCGAAAGTTATCTTGAAGGAAATTCAACAGAAAGCTAAAGAGATGGGGACCTACTATATCATCAGTGATATTTACTGGCCATTTGGTGGCAGCTGGGAACAGAAAATAGCAGAGGAAATGGGGGCAAACGATTTAATTTGGAAAGATATTTTCAAATTAAATGAACGCTATCAACGTTTTATTCACTATGTTCTAGAAGAAAAGCCTAATTGGAAAGTCATTAAAACAATAAATTTCGCTGATAACAGTATCGAAATTGTTGAAGAAAGTGATAGTGGAGAACGGAGGAGCAGATTAATTCAAGCACCTCATGGTGACTTCTGTTAAAAGAATAGTTGATTGTTAGAGGATTACTTCACTGCTTAGGAAACATGCGTATAAAACGACATGTAGATTGTGTATTGGCGAAATTTAATACTTCGAGAGGTTGTATAGTATGGAAAAGACTGAATGGCGGAAAGAGTATACTAATTATTTTAGCTACCATATTTTAATAAGATATTTAGGGGAACAGCTGCCTAAGTATACTATATTAGAAAACCCTGATGGGGATGGATGGGTAATAGGTATTTTCTTCTCTTTCATTGGAGAATATGCACCTTTAGAAGAAGAGGGTGAAGAACGTTTAATTTTCCAAACGGCGGAAGAGGCCCAAAGATATGTGGATACCCATTTAGTGTGAAAAATGAGTGAAGAGTTAAGTAGGATTAAATGATCAGAGGTGTAGTATGAGAAAACAAAAGAACGGTTTCACTAAAATTGGCTTTAGTAGAGCAGGATTTGCCGCTTGCTCACATTATAAAGAGTGTGATATGGGAAAAAATCCTTGTTTTTATGAAAACATTGACCCGGAAGTAAAAGAATATTGTTTTTGCTATCAACGTAATCACTCAAGTCAAGGGCAAGAAATCATAGAGGTTAAAGATGAAGAAATTGATAATAAAATATATGACCAGATAAGTCTATTTTAGGAGGATGTTTGTGATGGAACTAAGCAAATTAGTGCCAGGAAAAAGATATGTGTTTATCATGTTGGAGAATTCAAGTAAATCACAGGTAACAATGAAGACAAATATAGGTTTATTTAGAGGTTGGCATTCGCATCCCAATTGGGTGAACTTTTTACTCATTGATTTTAAAGGTGACACAGAAGCAACACCAGTATATTTTAGTGATATTGTCACTTTTTATGATTTTGATATGATTAACAGTAAACAACTAAAATATGCGCCTATGTGGGAATGCGGTAATTTATATTTCCATTACAGCTATAAGGAACTTCTTCCAAATGCTGAATTAAAATATGTTGTTATGGAAACTGACTACTCTATTCGAAGAGTACAACGAGCCAATCAGTTTGCTATTGCTGTGTTTAACACGGGGGGAGATGCAGAAGCATTTCTGCTGCTCTATAATGAACAATATTGGAAAGATGTAGTTAATAAATGAAAATGACCAATGTATTTGGGGAAGACTCTTTCAGACTATAAGACGTTCTTATAGTCTGATTTTTATTTAGAATTGTAGAACAGGGAATTTTATAACAGGTGATCTTGGAGGATTATTAATGAATTTTAGACAAATTGATAAGCTAATTGAAGGAGAAAAATATGTCTTTGTAGTAAGAGAAGAAAGCCCAGATGCATTGACATTTATAGAAAAGTCTTATATTGGAGAATTTCGAGGTTGGGCTGATATTCCAGAGTGGCAGGAATTCGTCTTATTCTTAATAAAGGGTGAGACTGCTGCTGAATTATATCATTGTGGGGATTTATTACGTGTTGAAAAGATTCAACAATATTAATATCGCTATACAAGCTACAATAATTGTGGTTTGTATTTTTTTTGGTCGAAATAAATCTAAATAGTGGAAAGTATTTGTTAAATTCAATCACTAGCGTTGCATAAATAATACCAGAATTTTCAGTTTTAATTTTTTTTCTAATAGAGCCAAAAAAGTAAATACCCAACTAAAGGTGGCTCCATTCATTTTTTTTACAATATACAATTAGACTTGAGCGACA
>NZ_JBHUDE010000128.1:0-14811 GCF_042678205.1 Oceanobacillus luteolus | reverse complement strand
ATGAACCAGCTTCTTCTTCATGATGAACTGAAAGATAGGGTGTTAAAGTACCTTGAATAAATGGGAACTTACACACTTTATTTGACAAGCCCGTTAATCGTCTGTACAACTTCACTTTTTTCATTATCTGTTGTAGCCCCATCAAATCGAATCATCATAAGCATATACTTGTCATCAATGATAACCTCTTCAAATATAGGTCGAAGTTTGCTATCATCATAAACTATATTATCTAATGTTTCCTGTTTTGTTGGTAGACTAGGTTTCATGATATCTGAGTAACCATGAATGGTTTCCATATTTTCACTGATTGTTTGTAATTTTTCTCCCATTTCTGTTAAACCTTCTGCAAGTTCATTTAAATTCTCGGCTTGTTTATCCATTTTACCTTGCATATTCTCCTTGAATTCTTGCATTTGATTTTCTTTTTCTTTCTGTTGGTTGAGCATTTGGTCTTTTACTTTTTTTTGTTTTTGTTCTTGTTGTTTTTTCATTTCATCTTGCAAAGTCTTCTGTCTAGCTAACTGTTGCTCCATTTCTTGCTTTATCTGTTCTTCCTTTGCAGATTGTTCCTGTTGTAACTTTTTCTTCATGTCTTCCTGCATTTGCTTTTGTTCTTGCTGTATATGCTCTTGTTGTTGCTTCTGCTCGTTTAACTGTTTATTTAACTTCTCTTGCATATTTTGAAGACCATTAATTGTATGTGTAGAAATTTCTGGTAACTGAGCAGTATTTTTTGATATATCTGTCATTTGCTCTGACAACTGATTTAACCCACCGCTTATTTCTAGTAGCTGTTGTGATTGCTGTTGATTATCCCCCAGTTGATTAGCAATAACACTCAAGGTTTCCGCTAATTCCTTCGTTTTTGTACCAAACTGGACATATCCATTAACGAGATTTTGTGTACCATCACCCAAGTTTTCTTGAGCATCAATCAATTGAGTAAATCCATTATTTAATTCAGCTAATTGTCCATCTATATCTGGAAGTTGAGTCTCCCCAAATTCAGGAATCTCTGGATCTTCGAATTCTGGAAGTTTGATTCCTTCAAATTCAGGAATTTTTGCACCTCCAAGATCAGGCATTTCTAAACCTTCTTGTTCTGGGAAATCAATCTCTTGATTACCTTTAGCATTTTCTCCCATTTCTTTACCAATTTCAATTAACTTTGTACCCATCGTATCTAAACCTTCAACGATTTCCTCAATACCTTCCTTGAAATTTTCACCTTGTTTATTTACAATTTCTTCTACAAGTGTGACTGGACTTAAAATACTGTAAATCGAATCACTTGTTTGTAAGGTATCCTCAAGCCCTTTCATATGAACTAAGTTTTTTGGCGTTAATAAATGATCCGATTCATATAAAACGATCACAGATTCCCCACCAAATTCTTTCTCTAGCATTACATTATCTTGATATACATCTGTATTACTTTTGACCAGCGTATCGTTTCCTGTAGCCATAAATACATTTCTTACACCAAAAACTAATAAAATCACAATGATGATCATAATGAGTATCGATTTTACTGGGAATCTTGTTAGTAATTTGACCAGCCTTTTTAACATGT
The DNA here is from genome assembly GCF_042678205.1 of Oceanobacillus luteolus. Classification (NCBI taxonomy): domain Bacteria; kingdom Bacillati; phylum Bacillota; class Bacilli; order Caryophanales; family Bacillaceae; genus Oceanobacillus; species Oceanobacillus luteolus. The sequence goes on along the minus strand of NZ_JBHUDE010000128.1, from coordinate 13,235 downwards.
TAAGACTTTCCCCCCTTATTAGTAAAAGTCGATAATATCTGTAACTAGATATTAGTTGCCTTCTACTTTAAACTTGATATTATAACTATGTAAGTTATCACTTACATACATGGTAGCAATAAATATTTTAATTGTAAAGAAAACCTTAAATCACAATTGTAAAGCCATCTTCGAAGTGGACAGGGTGGTTGTTATGGGATTTTGTAGTAAATTTTCTTAGTACCACTTATTTTCAATAATAACTTGACTATATTTTTTTAAAATATATAATAGGTGTACGGGTATAGGTATATGAAAAAAGGTGTTAAACGAAAGGAGAGAATAAATGTGTTAAAAAAATTTTTCCCCGCACTAGATTGGATTCTTAATTATAAAAAATCAGATTTAAGTGGGGACTTGTCGGCAGGGTTAATCGTAGCTATTATGCTTATCCCTCAAGGAATGGCTTATGCGATGTTAGCTGGTCTGCCTCCTGTTATCGGGTTATATGCGTCAACCATTCCTTTAATTATTTATGCATTGTTCGGAACATCACGGCAATTAGCTGTCGGTCCAGTTGCTATGGTTTCTTTATTAGTTTTGGCAGGTGTTTCGACCATTACTGAGCCAGGTACGGGGGAATATATATCACTAGTACTTCTGCTCATGTTAATGATCGGTTTGATACAATTTCTTATGGGGATACTAAAACTAGGGTTTTTAGTCAATTTTTTATCTCATGCAGTTATTAGTGGTTTTACTTCTGCTGCTGCAATCATTATTGGTCTAAGTCAATTAAAACATTTACTCGGTATAAAATTAGAGTCTGATAACGTGTTTTTATTATTGTGGGAATCATTGAGTAAAATATCAGAAATAAACGTGATTGCATTTGCAATTGGTATTGGAAGCATCCTTTTATTAATTGGAATAAAAAAATATGTACCTAGAGTGCCTGGTCCTCTTGTTGTTGTAGGGCTGAGTATCTTATTGGTTTATCTCTTACAATTGCATGCTTTTGGAGTTAATATCGTTGGTGAAGTCCCTAAAGGTTTACCCACATTTTCATTGCCTGCTTTTAATATGGATTCAGTCATCGCATTAATGCCAATTGCTTTAACGATTTCATTTATTGGATTTATGGAATCGATTGCGATGGCAAAAGCAATTGCATCAAAAGAAAAATATAAAGTCGTACCAAATAGAGAATTAGTTGGATTAGGATTGGCAAACGTGGCAGGATCATTCTTCTCAGCTTATCCAGTTACTGGAGGGTTTTCTCGTTCTGCCGTGAACTATCAGGCTGGAGCAAGAACGCCATTCGCTTCAATTATTACAGCAGTTTTAATTCTATTCACACTGTTATTCTTTACTGGCTTCTTCTATTATCTTCCGAATGCAGTATTGGCAGCCATTATTATGGTAGCTGTCTATAGTTTAATCGATGTAAAGGAAGCGAAATATTTATTTAAAATACGAAGTGTGGATGGATGGACTTGGGTCATTACATTTATTGCAACCCTTACCATTGGCATCGAGAAAGGTATTTTGATTGGATTAGCCTTTTCTTTACTAGTTTTTATAGGCAGAAGCGCATATCCTCATGTAGCTGAATTAGGCTACTTACCAGATAAGAACGTCTTTCGAAACATGAAACGTTTTCCAGAGGCTAAGGTGGTTCCTGAAGTCACTATTTTTAGAATTGATGCCTCTCTTTACTTTGCAAATATGTCGTTCTTAGATGATAAATTATGTGAAAGGATTGCAGAAAAACCTCAAACCAAATGGATCATCTTGGATTTTTCTGGTGTGAATTCCATCGACGCTGTTGCAATACATTCTTTAGAAGAAATCATGGAGACGTGTTCTAAAGGGGGTATCCAGTTTTTGTTTGCTGGAATCAAAGGTCCAGTTAAGGATCTGCTGAAAAAAGCAGAATGGAATCATAAGTATGGAAACCAACTACAATTTTTGTCCCTTGAACATGCATTGAAAGCAATCGGAAAATAAAGGAGAGTGAGCCAAATTGCAGGACTCGGAGTTACGAAAAAACAATGAGGAATTTATTCGTAAAATAAAAGAACAAGATCCATTCTTTTTTGATGAATTAAAAAAGGGACAAACACCAGAATTCTTTGTATTGTCTTGTAGTGATTCACGAGTAAGTCCTTCTATTATTACGCAGATGCCGCTTGGTCAAATGTTTGTCCATCGGAACATTGCTAACCAAGTTGTTACAGAGGATGAAAGTTTTTCAGCGAGTCTTTATTTTGCTCTGGAACATCTAAAGGTTAAAAAGATAATCATTAAAGGTCATACAGAGTGTGGGGGAATAAAAGCTGCTTGGTTAGACAATGATGAGGAAGAATTGCAAGGTTGGATTTCGAAGATTCGAAAAAGTTTCCCAAACAAGCATGATATAAAAGAGATTTCTTTGGATGAACTTGCAAAAAATAATGTATTAAAACAAGTGAAACATCTAAAACAGCATCCGATATATAAAGCTTATGGAAACGATGTTGAAGTGAGAGGCTGCTTATTTCATGTAGAATCAGGAGAACTTGAAAGATTGACTTAATAATTATTGTTATTTGATATGAAATGACCGATTCAATATAATATACCCTTGTATAGGGAGGTAAGTGTAGATGTCTGGAGAACGTTTTCATCCAAGTAAAGCGAATAAACTTATTGACCCAAAACGGTATGAATTACTTGTGCCAAATAAAATCATTAAAGATTTTGGTGTAGGAGAGGGAGATATTGTAGCAGATTTAGGTGCAGGTAATGGTTTCTTTACAATCCCGTTGGCAGAAAAAACCAAAACGATTGTTTACGCGGTTGACATTGAACCAAAAATGCTAGAATTATTAAAGGAACGTGCTAAGAAAGCAAATATAGATAATATTCAATATGTACTAAGTGATTTAGAAGAGATTAAACTTGACGATCATTCTGTAGATAAAGCCGTTATTTCATTAGTCTTACATGAATTGCCTAATCTTCAACAGGCACTAAAAGAAGTGAAACGTATTTTAAAAAGTGGAGGGCAATTATATCTTCTTGAATGGGAAGAGGTAGAATCTGAAATGGGACCTCCTTTACATGAACGAATATCTTCTTCAGATATGATAGAAATTCTGAAGAAACAAGGTTTTGCTGTTGAAATGTCGTACTCTAATGATTCTGTTTATGGTCTAACAGGTGTCGTCGATTAACTAAAATATATAAATCATTTGAGTCTCTTGTTGTTAAGAGATGATGACACACTCCTGAAAAAGAAAGTCATTAGACTTATGAATATTCGGAGGTCATGTCTATATGAAGCAAAGTGACGAATCCAAATACATCCAACAACATTTAGCAAATGAAAGAACCTATTTAGCATGGATTAGGACGGCTATTGCTATTATTGGGATTGGATTTTTAGCAACAACTTTACACTTTAACATGCCTATGAATGAATATATGGCTGATACGATTGCAACGCTGATTAGTTTGTTTTCACTTTTACTTGGAGTAATAACAATTTTCTTTGCAACTTTTATTTATATACGTAATAGAAGAAACATTAATACACAAACATTCCATTCTTCATTTATAATCATTATTTTTATGACGACTGTTATTTGTTCAGGTCTACTATTGTTTTCTTTTTACTATTTATTTGTCATTTAATAACACTTGACCAAATACCCATATAGGTATATTATGCTATTTAAGATAGTAAGGGAGTGATTAAATATATTATTAATATAGCGTAGTTTAACTTATAGTAGTTATCTTATAAATGGTTATTATTTAAAACAAGAATCAGGAAAACGATTAAATAGATACAACTGTGGAAAAAAGGAGGGAAATTCATGGAGTACAATGCTCGAATGAAAAATAGGATCAAAAGAGTAGAGGGGCAAGTAAAAGCCATTTTAAGAATGATGGAAGAAGGGAAAGATTGTAAAGACATTGTTGTTCAAATGTCAGCTGCAAGAAATGCGTTGGACCGTGCAGTAGCAGTCGTCGTAAGTTCTAACTTAGAGCAATGTGTAAGGGAACAGATTGATAAGGGTGAAGATACAGGGGCTCATATACAAGAAGCAGTCAATTTGTTAGTGAAAAGTAGATAGATAGAAAACAACGTGTTGACATAAATTTTTAAATCATATATCATACCCTTATGGGTATGATTGTTAAGGAGGGATTTAGAAAATAAATGCATATTAAAAAAGGATAAACCTATATTTTTTTGAATTATTTAATACCTGTACGGGTATATGTAAAAATGAGTTGAGGGGTGAAAAAATGACTGAAAAGAAAAACACTAACATTATTTTATTCAGCGGAGATTACGATAAAACGATGGCAGCCTTTATTATTGCAAATGGGGCAGCAGCTTATGACCACGAGGTTACGATTTTCGCAACATTTTGGGGTCTGAATGCTTTTAGAAAAGACGAACAAGTACCTGTGAAAAAAGACTTCTTAGAAAAAATGTTTGGAAAAATGATGCCTCAAGGTGCCGATAAAATGGGTCTTTCAAAAATGAATTTTGCTGGCATGGGTTCAAAAATGATTAAACATGTCATGAAAAAGCATAATGCAGTTCCTTTACCCGATTTAATCGATATGGCAAAAGAACAAGATGTAAAACTTGTTGCATGCACGATGACAATGGATCTATTAGGCCTTCAAAAAGAAGAATTAATTGATGGACTCGAATATGCAGGCGTTGCAGCATATTTGGCAGATGCTGAAGATGGAAATGTAAATTTGTTTATATAAAGAGGTGGCAACTTATGGAGTTCATTATAAATGGTCTTATCAGTCTAGTTGTTATCTGGTTTCTGATCAAACAATTAATTCCTGTAAGAGGGGTAAGTCAAATTGGAACGTGTGACGTGAAAAAGATTTTGAAAGACAAAGGGTATCAATTTATTGATGTTCGTACCCCATATGAATTTAAAACGAATCATATTCACGGATTTAAAAATATTCCATTGCCTCAAATTAAACAACGTCATAATGAACTTTCAAAAGATAAGGAAGTTGTTGTGATTTGTCAAAGCGGTATGAGAAGTAACAAAGCCACGAGGATTCTTAAAAAGTTAGGATTTGCAAAAATCACGAATGTAAAAGGTGGGATGGCAGCATGGAGAAGTTAAAGCCAAAAAATGGGGGTCATATTCATGAAAGAAGTAACACCTGATGAGGTGGTGGCTTTATTAATGGGATCTACTGAAGTATCAATCATAGATGTTCGTGAAAGTTCTGAAGTTGAAGCTGGTAAAATACCCGAAGCGATGCATATTCCTCTAGGAGAATTACAAACTCGATTAGCAGAGCTAGAAAAGACAACGGAATATGTTATCATTTGTCGATCAGGGAATCGGAGTGGCATTGCAACGCAGTTCTTAAATTCACTTGGGTATAACGCAAGTAATATGGTTGGTGGCATGCTTGAATGGAAAGGCACTTTAAGTAAATAACTTGGGAGGAAATAAAAGATGATTAAAACTGACAACGTATTAGATGCAAAAGGCTTATCTTGTCCCATGCCAATTGTAAGAACCAAAAAAGCGATGAACGACCTTTTACCAGGCCAAGTCATTGAGATTCAAGCAACTGACAAAGGTTCAACAGCGGATCTGAAAGCATGGGCTGAGAGCTCTGGTCATCATTATTTAGGTACAGTAGAAGATGGGGAGGTATTAAAGCATTATCTAAGAAAGGCAAGCAATGAGGAAGAAAAACAAGAATCAAAACATCCTCATGTGATTAGTAATGCTGACTTGCAACGTAAATTGAATGCCAATGAAAAAGTTATTGTCATCGATGTACGTGAACAAGCGGAATATGCATTTAATCACATCCCTAATGCAATATCCATTCCAATGGGCGAATTAGAAAGTCGTTTAAATGAACTTAACAAAGATGATGAGTTATATATGATTTGCCGTACAGGTAACAGAAGTGATTTGGCTGCACAAAAATTAGCAGAAAAAGGCTTTACGAACGTAACGAATGTCATTCCGGGGATGAGTCAGTGGGAAGACGAAACAGAACGCTTAAATGGTTAAGGAAGTATAAACCATGGATAACATTACTGTTTATACAACAACTCAATGTCCGTATTGTGTAATGATAAAGAATTTTTTATCTGAAAACAACATTGATTTCAAGTAGGTGAATGTTGAAACGAATCCTAAAATGATGCAACAACTAGTGAGAAAAACAGGCGAAATGGGTCTGCCTCAAACGGAGGTTAATGGAAAATAGGTTATTGGCTTTGATCCGAATAGTATGATGATGGCACTACTAAAATAGTGAGTAATTTATAAAAAATATATGGAGGGGTACTAAATGACTGTACAACCAATGTCAGCTAAAGAAGTAGCGGGAAAGGTACTGAACAAAGAACACGTATTTTTACTCGATGTCCGTAATGAGAATGATTTTAATGATTGGAAAATTGAAGGTCAAAACTTTGAATATTTAAATGTTCCTTATTTTGAATTGATTGATGGGATTGAACCTATTCAAGACAAGCTTCCAACGGATAAAGAAATCCTTGTAGTTTGTGCAAAGGAAGGCTCTTCCTTGATGGTAGCGGAAATGATAAGTGAAGCAGGCATAAAAGCTTCGTATCTCAAGGGAGGAATGAAAGCTTGGAGTGAACATTTAGAGCTTGTAAAAGTAGGCGATTTAAACGATGGCGGTGAACTATACCAGTTTGTCCGTCTCGGTAAAGGCTGTTTGTCTTACATGGTTGTTTCAAACGGAGAGGCTGCGATTATTGATGCAACACGAATGACGGATATATTTATAAATTTTGCGAAGGATATTGGTGCGGTAATTACGCATGTATTTGATACACATCTGCATGCGGATCATATTTCAGGTGGAAGATCCATTGCAAAAGAAACTGGTGCGACCTATTGGTTGCCACCAAAAGATGCTGGAGAAGTAGTTTTTGATTATCAGACATTAGAAGATGGTGAAAATGTCATCATTGGCAACACAACCATTAATATTCATGCTTTGTATTCTCCAGGACATACCATTGGATCCACTTCATTTGTTGTGGATGAGAAATTCTTACTCACAGGTGACATCCTTTTCATTGATTCAATCGGAAGACCTGACCTTGCAGGTTTAGCACAAGATTGGGTGAGCGATTTAAGAGAAACGCTCTATAAACGTTATCGAGAATTATCTGAGGAATTGATTGTACTACCTGCTCACTTTATGATTATTGAGGAATTGAATGACGATGGTAGCGTCGCAGAGAAACTTGGAACATTATTTGCACAAAATCATGGATTAAATATTGATGACGAAAATGAGTTTCGAAAAATAGTCACTGAAAACTTACCACCGCAACCGAATGCTTATCAAGAAATTCGCGAAACAAATATGGGTAAAATCAACCCAGACGAAGAAAAACAGCGTGAAATGGAAATTGGACCTAACCGTTGTGCCGTTCGATAAAAAAGTATGTAAAAATAGGAGTGATTGTAATGACTATGAAAGCAGATAAAGTGTTAGATGCAAAAGGTTTAGCATGTCCTATGCCGATCGTAAGGACAAAGAAAGCAATCAATGAGTTAGTATCAGGACAAATTTTGGAAATTCATGCGACAGATCAAGGTTCTAAAAGTGACCTAACAGCATGGGCTAAATCTGGAGGTCATGAATTGTTGAAAGATACCGAAGAAGAGGGGGTTTTAAAGTTCTGGATAAAAAAAGGCTAAAAATTAGTCGGAGAAAGGGGTACTTTACTTAGTATGCCCCTTTGTATTCACGAAACCCCATCTGATATGTTGGTAGAATAGAGCAATCTATTAAGGAATTAACTGTCTAGTTCCTAATATAATGGGGGTACGGAAACGATTCGAGGATTGAGGGGCCACACAGGGAATAATTTACATTCTATTATTCACCCTCTTTTTCCTCCATTTCCTTTAGCTTGCGATAAAACGCTGCCTGACTAACCTTTGTAATGGCACATATCTCCTTTACCGTTTTATCTGTTGTCTCTCGTAATTCAATGGCATGGTTCATTCCTGGATGTTTATCCGTATATTTTTTTACTCTTCCTCGATATTTGCCCTTTTGCTTGGCCAATTTAATCCCAGAACGTTGCTTCTCTTTAATCATTTCTCGATCTAGCTCACTAAATGCTGCCATTACAGTTAAAAAGAATTTACCAGTAGGTGTCCTTGTATCAATTCCTAAATTAAGGATAACAAAGTGGATGTTCCTTTCACGAAGCTGTTCAACCAGTTGCAGCAACTGAACAGTGTTTCGACCAAGACGATCCATTCGAGTCACAACTAAAGTATCACCAGTAGCAATTTTGGAAAGAAGTTCGTCCAATTGTTGCTTCTGTTTAGAAACACCACTAATTTTTTCCTTTACAATTTCATCTACTCCAAATTTTGTGAGTTTTTCAACTTGGGTATCAAGGTTTTGGTCTTGTGCACTTACCCGTGCGTATCCATAGATCATATTTCGTCCTCTTTTAATATGTATTTTTGATAGGTGTTATTGAGAGTCTATCAAGCTAATGATATCAAGGAACCAAAATTATATCAATAGGGTGTACCTTATTGATAAGAAATGGATGATTGGTTTTTACCGTTCAGTCCATAAATTATTACTTTACTCCAGAAAAAACACCCTATGCATAAAGAAAGAGTGGAATTCTTATTGAGATGTGCCCGATCATGAAAGAAATTAATTTTAAAAGGTTTTCCTTTACAAATTAAGAAAGGATATGTATGACAATTTTATAACCGTAATCGGGTCTTCATAATTATCAAAACCATACAATAATCAACAAGAAATTGATAACCTGTTGAATAGCTGTTGATTGACAATAAAGTTATTTAAAACTGCAAATCCTGTTATTCCATTAATTACGGATTGTGGAGGAGATCCACTGAAGATAATTGGGAATTTATGACAAAATATAAAGAGGGTTATGAAATAATCTAATTAAAAGAGGTTAATGGAACAAGAATGTTCCAAAATATATAGGGGGCCAAGTTCTGTTAAAGAATACTCAACTTTTGGCAGAACCTCCTTATGCATCTTATGCGTTAATATACGGTATTATATAAGTAAAACAATTGGAGGCGATTGTATGAAAGGCTGGCTATTTTCAGGTACAAATAAACCACTAGAATTAATTGAAAAAGAAGATCCACAAGCGATTCCAGGTCACGTTGTGATAGATGTGAAAGCTGCTGGTTTATGCCATTCGGACGTTGCAGCATTACAAGATCCGGGTTGGATGCCACTTTTCCCAAATGGTCCTGTTATTATGGGGCATGAGTTTGCCGGGGTAGTTATTGAAGTGGGTGAAGGTGTAGAAGATATTAAAGTTGGAGACCGCGTCGGGGCTAACCCAATGAATAGAGAAACAAAAGTAACTGCTGGGTATACCTATGACGGCGGGTATGCAGAAAAAGTACGTGTACCTGCAGCTCAATGCGTAATCATTCCTGAAGGCGTTTCCTTTGTAGAAGGAGCTGCTTCAACAGATGCAGGTATCACAGCTTATCGAGCTCTCTTCAGTATTGGACAAGCAAAAGAAGGTACAAAATTAGGAATTATCGGTATCGGTGGACTTGGTCAGTTTGCATTGCAAATGGCGTTGATTAAAGGTTGCGAAGTGTACGCTACTGATGTTTCTCCAGAAGCTCGAAAACTTGCTGAAGAACTAGGGGCTAATAAAGTTTTCGATACTATTCTAGATATGAAAGAAGCGGAATGTGACGTTATTGTTGACTTTGCTGGTTTTGGACAAACAACTGCAGATGCACTGGAAGCTGTAAGAGCACAAGGAACTGTTGTAATTGTTGGTATGGGTAAATTAGAATCCAATATCAATACTTATTTAATGATTACAAAAGAAATTAAGCTTCTAGGAAGTAATGGTGGGTCAGTAGAAGACTTAAAGGGTGTATATGATTGCTTCTCTACTGGAAAAATGAGTCCAACTCTTATCACAATCCCATTTGAAGAGATCGACAAAGGCTTAGAAAAACTCAAAAATCATGAAGTAAAAGGCCGTTTAGTAGCCGTATTTGAATAAATATAAGTTTTCTTTGTAACAAAGGTTGGGACAAAACTCTCCTCTGAAATGAAATAGCCTGTGAAATTTTACAACAAGGAAAATTTCACAGGCTTTCATATTTTTAAAATAAAATTATCCTTACTTAGGTTTCTGATTACCCAAATTTGCACCATTATCATGCTTAAATGTTTGGCCTTTAGAAGGGGCAAATTCTTTCGCAATCTCTTGTTGGCTTTTCGGTTGTGATTTCAATGAAGCAAACGCATTAGACATTCTACTTGCTTGACTGTTTGTAGGAAGGAACTCTTTGGAAATCTCTTCTTGGCCCTTCGGTTGTGATTTCAATGAAGCAAAGGCATTTGACATTCTACTTGCTCCTAGTTTCGATTGACCTTTATTTGTCTGACCACTCTTTTTATTTTTCTCATCATCAAATATTTTCAATGTCATCATCTCCTTCGTATTTAATATGAGAGAAGACGAATATAATTATGTCAAGAAAGGTTTGTCAAAACATCTAGTCGCTGAAAATCTTTTATTGTGCATTATTCAATTCGATATTTTTTGCATTTTTTCATAAATTCGTCTTTATCGATACAACATAAACCCATAACGTTAGTTTCGTGTTTTTCAATATTCCACAATCGGGCGCATATCTATTGTGCTTTTTTCAGTAATAGGCCAGATATCGGAATAAGAATTATCAATAACCTCCTAAGTACGCGGGACATATGATGAATTTATAATCAAAGGTCTTTGGAGGAATGTTTCAATGAATAACACTTTTTATATATCCCCTTATTATTCGAACGCTTATTATGGTCATGGGCCAATATGTAATCATGGTAATATGTTTGATCCTGGCTATGGAAATATGTCGTATGGAATGCGCTATGCAAACCAATATTGGCCATATCCAAACACTCAAGGATATACTGGTACCATATTAAATGACTATGGAAAAGAACCTTTTGTAGTGAATATTAATCAGGCTGCTAGGCAAAACAACACATTCCGAACTACTATATGGACTGGAGATAATCTGCAAGTGACCTTAATGAGTATCAATGTCGGGGAAGATATTGGTCTAGAGGTTCATCCTGACGTAGATCAATTTTTACGTATTGAGGAAGGTCAAGGATTTGTACAAATGGGCGAGAGTAGAGATCAGTTAAACTTTGTAAGGCATGTATATGATGACTCTGCTATTATGGTCCCTGCTGGCATGTGGCATAATTTAACAAATACGGGAAATATCCCGTTAAAACTTTACACAATCTATGCACCACCCGAGCATCCATTTGGCACTGTGCATAGAACAAAGTCAGATGCCGAAGCTATCGAAGGTTAGAGACCTATGGTCTTCTGGAATCGGGCGCGATTGTGGCATAAGGATTTGATTTTTAAACGACTTTATTGTTACTTCCATAATCAGTAACTTCACAAGAAATTAAGCAACTTTATTTTTACACCGTCCACATTTGCGAACGGTGTAATGCGTTTTTTCAGCTTCAAAATTAAACAATTTTATTATCATTACACAATAGCTAGGTTTAATTCATAAAAGACGGTGCAGCTTATATTTAGCATAAAGTTACCATTAATAATATCGCCAATGTTCCTCATCCTATAAAGGAAAAATATATTTGGAGGTAATTTCATGGCACAATTAAGAGATATCATGACACCAAATGTTCTTACAGTTAACGAAACACAGACCGTACAGGAAGCTGCAGCGTTAATGAGCAAATATAATATCGGAGCTATCCCAGTAATAAATAACAGCAGGCAAATTGTTGGAATTGTAACGGATCGTGATATTACCCTTCGTACGATAGCACAAGGAGAAAATGCACAAACTCCAGTATCTCAAGTTATGACTGCACAGCAAATCGTACAAGGTACACCTGATATGGATGTTCATCAAGCAGCAAATTTGATGGCACAGCAGCAAATTCGCCGGTTGCCGGTAACTGAGAATGGACAAATTGTTGGAATAGTTGCGTTGGGTGATCTAGCCGTACAAAATCAATATGCAAACGAGGCAGAACAGGCACTACAAAGCATTTCAACTCCTTCCGCACCTCAACAATAATAAGGGGTTACTTTTATTGCATAAATAATTATTAGTAGAGGCCTCGATCTGTAACACTTTTTATAATAGAAGGGAATCTCAGGTCTTTAGTTAATCCAGAAAAGTTCTGTCATGGTTGGTCATCTCACTTTTTTAAGTTTTGGGAAATTTCGTTTTATAGCTGGATATATTATTTTAAAGAAGACGGAATTGTATGAGATTTCAAGACAAAGTAGTTAATGTTACAGTTGCAGTAAGCGGTATCGGGAAAGAAGTCGTACGAAAATTAGCTAACGCACAAGTTGAAAGTTGTATTAGTTGAAAGGAAGACACAATCAAAGCCGTTCAAGCTTAGCTTGGTTTAACAGAAGAAAATAGCTTAGCAGTAAAAGCAGATGTTTCTAATGAAGAAAGTGTTAAAAATTAAATAGACCAAACAATCTCTAAATTTGGTCGCATTGATTGCTTTGTAAATAACGCAGGCGTTGAGGGTCCAGTTAAACCACTTGAAGAAATTACAGAAAAAGAATTTGATTTCGTTTACGGAAATAACGTAAAAGGCATACTTTTCGGTCTTAAATACGTATTACCGATAATGAAAGCACAAAAATAGGGTGCAATCGTCAATACTTCATCAGTAGCAGCTAATAACGATTCAGTACCAATGAAACGCTATGGGAGCCTGAAGAAGTAGCTAAGTAATTGCGTTTTTACTTTCTGACGAAGCTTCTTATGTAAGCTCATCTTCATTCACTATCGATGGTGCTCTATATAACGTGTAATTAAACGAATAACGATCGCTTGGGCTTTCCTATAAGGATCCTTCAAGGTAAAAATCCTCCAAAATGAAAACGCACGAATGTTGATAACTGCATTCGTGCGTTTTGTTTTTCTTAGTAATTCAGATGAAATACCCCTTTTGGAAATTAACTCTGCTTTGTTTTTCCTTTTAAATAAGAGACACCTAATAACAAAAATGGAATAGGAAGCAGGACAATCATATATGCGTATATATCTGTAAACGTCAAATAATCCACACCTAGTTTTAGATGTGGACTATTGTTATGATTTATTTAGTTTTATTTGGTACACGACATTCCGCTG
>NZ_JBHUDE010000127.1:0-14801 GCF_042678205.1 Oceanobacillus luteolus | reverse complement strand
GGATGGGAGTCTATTTTCATTGTAAAAATCACCAGAAAATATATCACTTTAACCAAAATAAAAAGCTTGCAGAGAAAAAACACCTACTTTCTCTACAAGCTGAGAAGCGCTTCTTTTAGAAAGCGCTTCTTTTTTATACCTTATACTCATAACGTTTTCTTTTCAACTCATCCATTATCTCGCCGCTTTCATTAAATCTGACTGCTCGGTAATATGCATCATGATAAAATGTATACCAAGCTTCTTTGCTGTATCCAAATTCCATCCATTCTTCCTTCTCGTGAACGGATGTCACTGGATAATCATCATAAGCTAATACCCATAGTTTATTTTGATGGGCATTCGTCGGCATGATATCCCCCATATGAATGAAGCAATCATCTCCATCCTCGAAAATGATGATGGCGTGCCCTTCACTATGACCACCAGTATGGATCATTCGTAAACCATCTACTATCTTCAGTTCATCGGCAAACGTCTCGACCTGATCCTCGATAGGCTGCCAATTTATTTCCCAATATGTATTTACAGATCGTATATTAGGATTACGCATTTCTTCCCACTCAATTGCAGTTGTATAAATGACTGCATTAGTGAAAATCGAATCATATTCATCTCCAACTCGTTTCGATAAACCACTAGCATGATCAAAATGCAAGTGGGTCATCAAAACAGCATCGATATCTGTTGGTAAAAGTCCCAATTCTCCCAAAGACTCTTCAACAAACGAAAGCTCAACTGCTCCAAAATTGTGAATTTGCTTTTCAGTCAATTTGTCGGTTCCAAGCCCAGCATCTATTAAAAAGTTTTTACCATCTAACTGCAGTAAGATTGGATCGGTACGAAGCTCGATTTGATTCTTCTCATTGGATGGATATTTCCTAGACCATAATGCTTTTGGTACAACACCAAACATAGCACCTCCATCCAGATGATTGACTCCCCCTTTAAGCCATGTCAACCTCGCTCGCCCTACTTCTAAAGTTTCCATTATTCTCCTCCAGATGCATATATTATTTCTATCATTTTAACACTAGCTTATATATAATCAAAATATTTTTACTTTATCTACAGAAAACGGAAAAACCCTAGGTCTAGCCTAGGATTTCTCAGATTTTCTTTTCCTTCGCCATGTAAGAAAACCAATTAAAAGTAAAACACCTACTAATAAAAACACAGGAAGATTGCCAATGAAGAATACTATTATTCCAGAAAAAACGGAGATGACAAAGTTTACACTTCTCATGAATTGCTTTTTCGTTTCTTCCCAAGTATTCAGGTCATCATCATCAATAGATGATAGTGTTACATTGTTTTCATATATCCTTATCGTAACCGTAGAAAAGTCTGTTTTATCCTGCAAGTAATTCATCCTGCCTATCAAGGTTTCAATCTCTTCTTGAATGTCAGCCAAATCATTGGATATTTTTAATAGGTCTTCTGTTTTCTCAGCATTTGTCAAAAACTCAAGTAACCTTTCTTCGACTTGGCGTTTTGATTTCATTCTTGACTCTAAATCCACAAACTCCTCTGTTACATCTTGACCGGAAACAGTTTGTTCCACTACCTTCGTACTCCCTTTTTCAACTATTTCTATAAAAGTTCGGAAGTCTTCTTGCGGTATACGAACTGTTATTTGTCCGCTCCTCCCATCTGAATCGTTGTACAGATTAGACTCTACAATATAGCCTCCCAATCTTTCTGTTTCTTTCTGAATATGCTCAGTTATTTCCTGGTAACTTTCCACCTCGACTTGCAGGTCTGCAGTATAAATGACTTTCCGATTATTTCCCTCAGATTCTCTAACTGCGGACTTGTTTTCGACCTCCTCTACTTCAACATCTGCCGATTCAGTAAATGCGAGATTTTCTTCAGCCATATCCGCTCCACTACGATCATACGATTCAACAGACATATCAGCTGTCATCTCACCTGAATCTTGGTTGCTGCACGATAAAAGAAAAAAGACAAGAACTAAAAGTGAAAATAGCTTTCGCATGCCTTGCTGACCCCTTTCAACCTTTTTCTCATTAGACGACAATTCAAAAAGAAAGTTGCAGAAAAGGGAAACTTTATTATCCGTATCGTTTTTTACGACTAGCGAGGGTTACATTAACTAGAAAAGAACGAGATATAAATATTTACTTTCTGTGGCAATTCAAATGGCATTCTGTTATGATTGTTTTTGTAAAATTTAACGAATTAAATGAAACAACTACGCTAACATGTGATGAATTCCACAAAATTTCCAATATACAGAATGGATTGGAGGAAATATCATGAAACACAATGAAAAAGCTTACGCAATCCTAATTACAATATTAATTCTTTTTGCTTTCGTTGTACCTTACACATTACTAAGAAATGTAAATGCATGGTATGGCAGTTTTTTATTTTGGACAGCCTTGACCATACTCGTTATCGGTGTCAACTATATAATGATTAAAGATTGGGGCAAAGAAGAATGAATACTTCCTATATCTGGTGGGCAATTGCAATTTATATATTCATTTCTTTATTAATTGCTTTCATGTCACGCACTGGTAACCAAAATAATATGGTTGGATATTTTCTTGGAGACCGGAAACTTGGAGGGTTTGTTTCAGCGTTAAGCTATAGCGCAACGACCTACAGCGCCTTTATGTTAGTTGGACTGGCCGGTCTAACATACCGTGGTGGAGTTGGGGCGCTTGGATTTGAATTGATATATTTAATGGGAGTTTCACTCATTGCCTTTTTTGGTCCACGTTTTTGGGTTGTTGGAAAAAAATATGGATATGTCACCCCTTCTGAAATGCTGGGTGATCGTTATCAAGACAAGCGAGTGGCTATTATTGTCGCGATATCAAGCTGTCTATTTCTAATTCCGTATAGCGCTGTGCAGCTGACAGGAGTAGGGTATCTGCTTTCAGGTCTTACAAATGGGGGGATTTCCTTTTCTAGCGGAGTTCTAATCGCTACGGTAATGGCTATATTATTTTCATACATTGCAGGCATCCGTTCCGTTGCCTGGACCGACTCCTTACAAGCAATATTTATGATTATTTCCTCAACTCTCGTCATCCTTATATTGATTAATGGGTTGGGTGGGTTCAACGGCTTTTTCCATACTTTAGAAACAAAATACCCAGATTCACTAAGTGTACCAGGTAATGGATTTTTTAGTTTCTTTACGTTTATCGGTATGACAATCCCGTGGATGTTTTTCAGTCTCTCCAACCCTCAAGTCAGTCAGCGATTGTACATGCCGGCATCGATGAAAGATTTAAAAATCATGATTTTAGGCTTTATGATTTTCGGAGTGATTTATACGTTGGTAGCGATTCTTTGGGGCTTTTCAGCAACGATTATGTTTCCTGACTTAGAAAATGTCGATTTAGCTACACCTTTACTTTTGTCTTCTGACATCGTGCCTCCCATACTTGGGGTCATCGTCATGGTGGGGATTATGGCTGCAGCTATTTCAACAATCGACTCCATTCTATTGACGTTAGCATCGGTCTTTGCAAAAGATGTCTATGGAAACATTAAGAAAGAGTCATCTGATAAGATGCAGCTGCGAATAGGGAAAATCATCATTCCGATCATTGCAATTCTAGCTTACCTCTTTGCCGAAATGGAATTGAGCATTATCGCTCTGCTGTCTGTTGCATCTTCCGCTGGTTTGATCATCGTTGTTCCAGCTATTTTCGGTACATTTTTCTGGAAGCGTGGTACTGCAAAAGGGGTGCTGGCCAGTGTGATTATTACTGGGCTTATCGTCATCTGTTTGGAAGCCTTTCAATGGAAGCCACTTGGATTGGCATCTGGAATATGGGGACTAATTTTGTCAACCAGTATCTTTATCATCGTAAGTTTACTTACCAAAGCACCTGTGGAAAAAGCGAATGAATTTATCGATACAGTGAAGGTTGCATTACAGGCTGAAAAAAGAAAGTAAAATAATTGGATTCAACTTAGAAATGTCCAGTACATTACAGATTACTGTATTGTTCTGGACATTTTTGAATGTATGATAGTTTACGGCAAAACAAGCATCTAAAAATCTTATAATTAATCCACCTTTAAATTTTTAAAAACAGCACCTGTGAGTTGCTCCAAATCATATGGAGATAATTCTACTTGACTCCCACGTGCACCGGCAGAAATAACGATGGTTTCTAATTTCTTTGCAGACTCATCGATAAATGTCGGAAAGCTTTTCTTCATTCCAATAGGTGAACAACCTCCGCGAAGGTAGCCAGTTGTTTTTTCCAGATTTTTCATTAATAGCATTTCCACTTTTTTTGTTACCGCTGTGTTTCGCAAGTGCTTTAAGATCAAGTTCATCTTCTGCTCTAATGCAAGCCACAAGAGTACCTGTTTTATCTCCAACTGCTACGAGAGTTTTATATACTTTTTCCAAATCAATATGTGCCTGACTTGCAGCAGTTTTTGCATCCAATCTCTCCTCTGTCCAAGGATATTCGTGAATCTGATAATCTATCTTTCTTTTGTCGAGCAGCCGATGGACATTTGTTTTCTTCATTCAATCACTCTCTACTTCTTTTTTATTAATAACATACATGAATAAGAAAAAAGAGTGAACATTTATGCTCACTCTTTTAAGTGATAATCAGTCCTCAAATTTTGCAAGTCTTACTGCTTCATCAAACTCTTCCTCTACTTCTGGATTGTGCTTGTATGTCAGCTTGCTTACTACACATCCAACAATTAAGGCTAATATAAAACCAGGTACAATTTCATATAAATAATTTTTTAATGGAGTGTTACCCCAAATGAATACTGTAATCGCACCGACAATCATTGCCCAAAGTGCACCAGAGCTTGTAAACTTCTTCCAATACAAGGACATAAGGATTACCGGACCAAAGGAGGCGCCGAACCCTGCCCAAGCGAATTTCACAAGTCCTAAAATGGTATCGTTTTGTTCCCAAGCAAAGTAGATGGCAATCGCTGAAATGAATAATACGGCTAGCCTTCCCATATTTACATAAAACTTATCACTCGCTTCTTTTTTGAAAACCGTCTTATAAATATCCTCAACCAGAGCTGAGGATGAAACAAGAAGCTGAGAAGAAACTGTACTCATTATAGCTGCGAGAACTGCAGCCAACATCAACCCTGCAATAAATGGGTGGAACAGAATCTGTCCTAATGAAAGAAATACCGCTTCAGGATTACTTAAAGTGATTTCTGGATTTTGTTGGAAGTAAGCTGATCCAACCAGGCCTGTAAGTACTGCTCCTCCCAGTGATAATGTAACCCAACCAAAACCAATTCTCCGTGCTGCCTTTGTTTCTTTAGCTGATTTGATCGCCATGAATCTAATGATGATATGTGGTTGTCCAAAGTAACCTAATCCCCAAGCAAGTAACGAAATGACTCCCAGGAAAGTGGTCCCAGATACGATACTAAAAGCATCAGGATTAAATTCCATTGCACTTGCCGTCATTTCTCCAAATCCTCCGGTGGCTAGAATTCCAAATATAGGAACTAGTATAAGGGCTAAAAACATCATGGTACCTTGAACAACATCAGTGTAACTAACCGCTAAGAATCCGCCTATGAAAGTGTAAAGAATAGTTACACCACCAACAATCATAAGTCCAGTTTGATATTTATAATCAAATGCACTTTCGAAGAAGACCCCACCAGCAACCATTCCAGATGAAACATAGAAAGTAAAATAAAGTAAAATAATAAGCCCGGAAACTACTCGTAATATCTTAGCATTATCTTTAAATCGATTATCCAAGAAACTCGGAATTGTAATCGAATTATTTGCCACTTGTGTGTACGTACGAAGTCTTGGTGCAACGATTTTCCAATTCAACCATGTTCCAGCAGCGAGCGCTATCGGCATCCATATTTCTACTAAACCAGCTACATACAAAGCGCCAGGAAGACCCATTAACAACCACTGAGACATGTCCGAGGCACCTGCACTCATAGCAGATGCAACGGGACCTAACTGACGCCCACCGAGCATGTAGTCACCTAAGTTTTTTGTCTTTGAGAATCCAAAGAGACCAATCAATACCATACATATGAAATATAATATGATTGCCATTAACTGATACGTATAATCCGACATCCTTTCCATCTCCCCTTATTAAATTATATTTAAAAAGCTCGAATCTCGAGCTTTTATCGATATTTCATCATTAAAATAATCCTTTATCTTTGTTTATTTATTTCTTGCTTTTTTTCTTCCTACGAGAAATGTAATCGCTGCAATCCCTGCAACACCTGCAACGACCGGTCCTTTTTTGAGCGTATTTTCCTTCGTGTAGAAGGTATCCTTCAATACTAGATTCATATTTTGCGGACGCTCAGCCAACCGACGCATGAAGTATCCGAACCAATCATTGCCGAATGGAATATACGTACAGAAACGGTATCCCTCTTCCGCCAAAGCATATTGCATCTCTGTACGGAAACCATATAGCATTTGAAATTCAAACTTATCTTTATTTATGTTGTTCTCCTCAACATATTTTTTCACTTGATTAATAATATGATGGTCATGTGTTGCAATTGATGTGAAAGCTTCTCCTTGCAGTCGTTCTTTCACTACTTTGATAAAGTTGGCATCAATTTCTTCTTTGGTTTGATAAGCGACATCTTCGGACTCTTTATAAGCCCCTTTTACAATTCGTAATCTGACATCCTTTAATTCTTTCAAATCTTCTTCGGTACGATATAAATAAGTTTGTAAAACAGTTCCAACGTTTTTGTATTCTTTACGAAGCTCCTTCAACAGATCCAAAGTAGGTTGATAATGCACAAATTTTTCCATATCGATATTGACAAATATATGATTTTCATTTGCCTTAGCTACAATATCCCTCATATTTTCCAAGCAAAAGTCCTTGTCAATATCAAGTCCGATTTGTGTAAGTTTAACAGAAATATGACTATCGAGTTCTAGCTCATGAATTTGTTCAATTACGTTAAGGATCTGATTTTTCGCCTCAATAGCCTCCTCACGGTCATATACAAATTCCCCTAAATTATCCAATGTGACGGTGATACCGTGCTGATTCAATTCCCGGACTTTCTTTGCAGCAGCATAGATGTCGGTACCAGCAACAAATTTTTCCGCACCTAAACGGAATCCCCATTTACGTGCATTTTCATTAAGAAATTCACTATTTGATAGTGCAATAAAAAAGTCACGAGTTAAGTTAGCCATGATACATTCTCCTTTTTGAGTTACTCTTGAAGGTGTGCCAATTCTAGCAGCTGTTACAGTGTTGAGATAATTTGCATCATTGAAAGTGCTTACATTTATTTGCGATAGTTTCCAGATTGTGATTTAATCTGTAACTTCTGCTACTGCACTTACTATTATTATAGCAAAAACCATGCCAAATCAAGAGGAGAGATTCATCTTAATTCCGAAATTGCTTCGTATGAATGCCCTTTCATACGAAATTATTTTTATATGAGTTTTAGTTAACGACAATTGTACACGCTATCATTTACACAAGTGTAAATAATCTGTACAATTATTGTACAACTACTTTACAGTTTGGGAGGTACGAATTGGTTGAATGTAAATCAGTTGATTTTAGAAACAGTTCTTTCGACAGAAGATGATGCAATAACAGTGATTAATCGTGATAAAATTGTTTTATATTGGAATGATGCTGCCGTTGCCACTTTTAACATATCAAAAGAAGAAATAATTAATCAATCGATTACTGATTTCTTTAAGGAAGAAGATCTCATGGTTTTGAAAGTACTAGAAACGAAAGAACAAGTGAAGAATATCTATCACCGTCCCAGAGAAGATAAACACGTGGTCATTAACACTACCCCAATTTTTAATAATAGCGGAGAATTAATTGGTGCTGTCTCTGTAGAGAGAGATATTACACAAATTGTACGATTGAGCAATAACTTGGAAACAACTTCGATGGAATTGGATGAACTAAGAAAGAAAGTCAAACAAGTGAACGAAGAATCCCCTTTTGCCAAGTTAAAAGGTCGGAGCACCGCTCTTTTAGATACCATTCAAATTGCTGTAAAGGCTGCAAAAACCGATGCAACCACTTTAATTCTCGGTGAAAGCGGTACCGGAAAAGAAGTATGTGCACAAGCGATTCATGAAGCGAGCTCTCGAGCCGACAAACCGTTTATCCCAGTTAACTGTGGAGCCATCCCCCCTGCCCTATTTGAGAGCGAACTTTTCGGTTATGAAGCGGGTTCTTTTACCGGGGCATCGAAGGAAGGGAAAGCAGGGAAAATTGAAATGGCAGATGGAGGAACGTTATTTCTCGATGAGATTGGTGAGCTTCCGTTGGACATGCAAGTAAAATTGCTGCGGGTGCTGCAAGAAAACCGTATTTATCGGATAGGTGATTCCATCGGTCGTGAAGTGAATGTACGTATTATTGCTGCTACCAACCAAGATCTTACGACAATGATGGTTGAGAATAATTTTCGTGCCGATTTATATTACAGATTAAATGTCATCCAACTTACCATGCCGCCATTACGTGACCGCTTGGATGATATTCCAAGTTTGACAGATTTATTCCTCGAGCAGTTTGCTTTAAAGTACCAATTACCAACACCCGAGCTCCATCATAGCGCCATGCAAATCCTTTTGTCTTATGTATGGCCTGGTAATGTACGTGAACTTAAAAATATGATGGAAAGGTTAGTCATACTCTGTGATAAATCCCAAATTGACAGTGATGATTTATTGAATTACTTCCCAAATCTCATCTCCTCTTCACAACAAATAAGTAATGATGATAAAAGCTCGTCCCTATCAGATGAGAAAGATTCTATTGAAAAAGTATTGATTGAAGAAACGTTGCGTCAAACAAATGGAAATAAATCAGACGCAGCTCGAAGACTTGGTATCTCGCGGGTGACTCTTTATAACAAACTACAAAAGTATCAAATAAAATAGCAGACCAATAATTTGGTCTGCTATTCATATCATTGAGCTCTAAAACATTCGATATCCACTCTTACGCAAAATTCGGATGGTGATCCCCGAAACGATTGTACCGGCAAGTCCGGAACCCATAATGATATAGTCGGCAACCTGTAAAGAAGCTAACCTATCACCCAGTACTTGAAAAGACTCACTCGTATTGGTCAAGTAATCAAAAGTTGAAATCCCATCAATAATAATTATTGCTATAACAGGATAAAGGAAAGACATTAACCAAGTACTCCGTAAAAGCATATTTAAAATAAAAGCAATCCCGAAGAATATTACAAAATAAAGTAGAACAGAAACTACTAGCTGTATCAATGGTGTGGCTCCCTTCGCTTCGTTAAATCAATTAAACATTCACTCCGTTGACTATTGTCTCCAGAATGATAGTTCGTTCATGGAACATAATATCCACGCCTATTTTATAACAAATAAATAGAAAAGCAAAGATAAACAACCTTCCTGCTTTTACGCTTGGAAGAAGTTGAACCGGCCTTTTTTAAGTAAGAGATGAATCCCGCCGAGCCTGAGTAAGTAACGATTTAAGCATATTTTTTTCATTAGATTAGCTTTCCAGCCAAAACTATTCCTGCCGTTTAACGATACTGCCACACCATCTGATGTACCAAGTGAAGCAATCACCGTTTTATTATTTAATTGGAAAGGAATGAGGGCTTCCCCATTAATCTGTGCTTTGATATTTTCAGCAGCTGTTTCCGCTGAGGCAATGGCGATTTCTGCATTTGCCGGATATAGTCGTCCGGTTTCCGGATTACGTATATTGGCACAGTCCCCTACTACATATATTGCTTCATTATCTGGGACACGTAGATCGTTTTCTACTTCTACTTTGCCATTGTTTGTAGGGATGCCTGACTCTTCAAGAAGGGAATTCCCACGCACTCCTCCAGCCCATACAACGGTTTTGGTCGGCAATTCAATCCGTTTACCTAACTTCTCATATACGACACGATCTTCTTTAGTCTCTATAATTTCAGCATCTGTAACAAATTCAACACCTCGGGATTCCAATGAATTCATTGCATAGTTAATGAATTCATTATGGAAACCTGGTAGGATAGTAGATTCACATTCTACTAAAATCACCCGGACTTGAGTGCGATCCACACCATATTCCTTACTCAAGTCTGGAATTCGGTCCACCAATTCTCCAGCGTAGCCAACACCTGTAAATCCTCCACCAGCAATCACAATATTTAGTCTCGCTTGGTTTTTCTTTTCTTCGTTTGCATACTTCGCAAAGTTATACTCCAGGTGCTCTCTAAGAACCCTGGCATTATTTAGGTTCCCTATAGGAAATATATGATCGTTCAAATTAGGATTTGTAATAGCTTCCGCTTCAAAACCTAAACCTATCACTAAAATATCATAAGAGAGTTCACGGTTCTTTAACTTTACTATTTTCTCTTTTTCTTTGATCATCACTACTTCATCAATTACGAGATTGATTTTTTCTTGGTTTATAACATCCCTGATAGGTATGATTGTCCTTTCAGGTTTTAAAGTACCAGCTGCAGTTTCATGCAACCAGGATGTCTGATAGTGATAATCATTTATGTTCACTAATGTAATATCAGCTTCATTCCGATGCAATATTTTCTGTAACTTAGTTGCAGTCATTAAGCCGCTATAGCCCGCCCCTAGAATTACAATTTGTGGTTTATACATGTTAACACTCCATTAGCCATTTTTGCTTTTGTCTTCTTGTTGTCCCAGTGGCTATTTATACTGTACCAATTACATCAGTAGATTATAACATATTTGTAACAAAAATAACATGCTTTGTTACGTTTTTGTAATATTACTAGATTTTTATGGAATGAAAAATTGAGCTTGTTAGTATATAATCAGGTTTGTTTTATGGTAGGATAGGATTGTTGACAATATTAGATAAGGAAAGAGGGAATTCCGTTGTCTGAAGAACTTTATGATATAACGATTATCGGCGCTGGACCGGCAGGTTTATTTACTGCTTTCTATGGAGGTATGCGCCAGGCTAAAGTAAAGATTATTGAAAGTTTACCCCAAACTGGTGGGCAACTCGCTGCCCTTTATCCAGAGAAGTACATATATGATGTTGCTGGCTTTCCAAAAATTAAAGCTGTAGACCTTGTTAAAAACTTAGAAAAGCAAGTAGAGTTTTTTAATCCTACCATTATTTTAGATGAAGCGATTGAAAAGGTTGAAAAACAAGAAGACGGCAGCTTCAAACTTATCGGAGAGAATGGTCAAGTTCATCTTTCTAAGACAATCATCATTACAGCTGGTAATGGAGCTTTCACTCCAAGGCGATTAAACATCGATAATAGTGAAGATTTCGAAGGTATTAATTTACATTACCATGTAACAGATTTAAAACAATTTACAGATAAAAATGTTGTACTTCTTGGAGGTGGAGATTCTGCAGTAGATTGGGCTTTAATGCTTAAGGATATTGCTAAAAGCGTAACCTTAGTGCATAGAAGAGATCAATTCCGTGCTCATGAATCAAGTGTAGAGCAATTGAAGAATTCTACTGTTGAATTGATTACCCCATACGCTGCTGAATCAATTACGACTTCAGACAAAATTGACAGTATTACACTGCAAGAAGTAAGAGGAGAAAATAAAATCACATTAGAAGTCGACGACATCATCTGTAATTATGGTTTCATCTCTTCACTAGGACCAATTAAAGACTGGGGTATTAAAATAGAGAAAAACAGTATTGTTGTCAACTCAAAAATGGAGACAAACATCCCTGGCATCTATGCAGCAGGAGATGTGACCACCTATGATGGCAAGGTGAAATTAATTGTCACCGGCTTCGGGGAAGGGCCTACAGCGGTTAATAATGCTATGCGTTATATGAATCCGAAAGCTCGCGTCCAACCGAGACACTCTACGGACATGGAGATGTTTTAATCAGGATGTAGCTCCGTTATTACTCTTGTGTTGGAAATGGCGATTCCTGTCCAGGCCCAACACAATATAAAAAAAGACAATCCCTACACTTAGTGGATTGTCTTTTTGTTATTCACCCTACAGCACTAGGCTTATCCAATAATTCGATATCAATTAATACTATCTAACGATGACTTTCTTGTTTGAGCCACCCGTTCGTTCCAATAGGAGGACTAACATTTTTCAATTGGACCCTCATATTCCTTTGGACGGAAAGAAGAACCGCAACCACAGGATACAATAGCATTAGGATTATCTATGGAGAAGCCGCCACCCATCAAGTTCTCTTTGAAGTCAATTTTTGTTCCTTCAATGATTGGGACATCTTGACTAAAAAGAACAACTGGTATTTCATTGATTTCTTCCACTATATCCAATTCCTCATTCACGTGCTCATCGAAACTTAAGGAGTACGAAAGGCCACTGCAGCCCCCACCTTGAATACCAAAACGAAGACGTGCTCCCTCTGGTTCATCCTTCATCATTTCCTTGATCTGATCTCTTGCAGAATCTGTCAACGTAATGACCATATCATTACCTCCCTAACTAATCTTGAATATCTTTTATTATACAAAGCCTTCGCAACCAATTCAATCCATCTGCTTCATTATCTGGCCGATGCTTTTCACTAAGATTTCTGATACAATAGTTTCTTTCATTTTACAAAATCAATGAGCAAAGGTACAATATAATTAACTCATATAAAGAATAAAATTACCATAGATTTTTTAATCCAATCGTTTTATACTAGGGATACGAAAGGGGAAATGGTTTATGCACGAGCAAGTTCAAGAAGTATTAAACAAATTGCGCCCATTTTTATTACGTGACGGTGGCGATGTTGAATTAATAGATGTGGATGAGGATGGCATTGTTATGCTCCGATTGATGGGTGCTTGCGGTAACTGTCCAAGTTCAACCATTACATTAAAAGCAGGAATAGAACGAGCATTAATGGCAGAAGTTCCTGGCGTCAAAGAAATAGAACAAGTATTTTAAAGGCAGTTGACATACTGCCTTTTTTCTTTTTGCCTTTAAAGCCATTCCACCTCAGTGAGACCAGCTTCACCTTTGTCAATGCCAACCTTCATGAAGAAATCACGCAGCCTTTCTTCATACTTACCTTGTCGATCAATCATATGAAGATATTCTTCTTCCTTTCCAGATGGATGCTCCGATATCAACAGAGGTTCCATTGCATCAAATAAATGTATTGGAAATAGCAAACGGGCATAAACTAAACGCCAACTGAATAAAGTTAATGGCCTAATTATTTGGTAATCTCTTATAAATTCAAGCAGTGCTTCTTCTGATTGTCCAGTAAGCAATAACAATCGAATGTATTCGGCCAAGTCTCGAGCTGGATGATCATATCCAAGCTGATCTGGCCAAAGCACTTCCCGATTAAACTGATCTTGAAAGCGCAGGAAAGTCACAGTACCTTGATCCATTTCAGAAAATCTGCTTTCGGTTTCTTCTGTTTCACGAAGGTATTGAATCGCATTTTCACTCATACCAATAATATATGGGAGAGTATCTAATAAAATTTTGCTGATGGCATTTCGGTCCTCCACTTGTTGGTGGATCCACTCTTCAAATAATGTAAGTTTATCGATCCAGAGCCTTTTCCACTCACCGTAGCTCGATATTGTCTGAGGCTCAAATCCATAGGTGGAACCAATCTGATGAAATAAGGCTAAACTTCTGCCTGGGCTTTCTCTTTTCATATTGCGTTCAGTAACTTGGTATATTAAAAACTTACTATTACGATACTCAGTGAACCACTCCTCCTTCATATTTTTGATTGGCAAGGCCATTTGTCGAATACCATTTTCTCGTAAATAATAAGCAAGTACCGTCTGTTCCATTTGGATAGTTTCAAGGTTCCTGGATTCCATGTTAAAATAAAAATATCCATCCGATAGAAAGCCCGCCCTATCATCAATCATCACTTTTTCTTCCGGATGTATTTGGTAATAATCAGATAATAGTTCCCTAAAAGACAAAATTAGTTCCTCCTCACCATATAGGGGTATACTAGAACTATATGATGTTAATCCAATCTTCATTCAGCAACACTAAAGTTACGTCGTTCAAGGTTACAAAATGCATGAATCATTAAAAAAGTATTTCTACCGTCTGTTCCCCTATGGCTGAACAGTTGTGCCGAATAAACAGAACCCTGACGGTGATTTAACTACATTTGAAAAGGTGATGAGAATGGAAAAGCGTGTAAAATTAAGTGACTTGGAAAAAAAAGCCCGTCAACTTCTTGAAGAACGCGGTGTAAAAATTGATGATATAGCTGAACTCGTTTATTACTTACAGTCCAGCTACCATAATGAATTGACGATGGATGAATGCAGGTATAATGTCAACAGAGTATTATCAAAGCGTGAAGTACAGAATGCTGTCATTACAGGGATTCAACTCGATGTCCTTGCCGAAAAAAAACTTCTCGAAGAACCATTGCTTGAAACCATTGTTACAGATGAGAGTTTATATGGAGTAGATGAAATTATCGCTTTATCAATTGTAAACGTTTATGGCTCAATCGGATTTACCAATTACGGTTATATCGACAAACAGAAGCCGGGAATTTTGAAAAGATTGAATGATAAATCCAGCGGTAGTGTAAATACATTTCTTGATGATATAGTCGGTGCCATTGCCGCCGCAGCATCAAGCCGTCTAGCGCATTCATCTGTCGATCAAGAAAACATTGTCGATTGAACAATAAAACACGAAAAAAAGCCGCGTATGCGGCTTTTCAGGCTGTCGAGAAACCCTCGACAGCCTATTTATTTCTTTTTATTTATCAAAATAATAAAACAACTCTATT
Organism: Oceanobacillus luteolus; assembly: GCF_042678205.1. Lineage (NCBI taxonomy): Bacteria > Bacillati > Bacillota > Bacilli > Caryophanales > Bacillaceae > Oceanobacillus > Oceanobacillus luteolus. The sequence goes on along the minus strand of NZ_JBHUDE010000127.1, from coordinate 33 downwards.
GCCTAATTTGGTATAATATTAGTAATAAAAATA
>NZ_JBHUDE010000126.1:0-14638 GCF_042678205.1 Oceanobacillus luteolus | reverse complement strand
AGAATAACCTCCCAATCTTATATGTTTATTCTAACAATAAAAAAATAAACTGCGAAGCAAGAGCCGTACGCTCTCTCACTTACACAGTTTATTTTACACTCCCAGACTTTGTCCTTTTTAATTTGTTAAAACTATCCCACACGATTTTTCCTATCATTTGCTTTTTGAAGACGCTCCATTCCTTTACGTATTTCGGCATTCTCCACAATCTTTTCTTCTAGATCCATTTTATATTTTTGCATGGAATCTTCCAAATTTCGTATATTTAAATCTTTTGCAGCTATGCGTTCTTCATACTCACGTCGCATACGTTCCTTTTGTAAGATAAAATATTCTGTTTCCTGAATTAGAAGGTTCTGAGCTCTCTCCAATGTGATAAACAATTCTTTAGAAAGTTCATTACAAGTTTCTAAGAACAGTCGTTTCCGCTCCACTTCCATATGATCCTGATACAACAGCTCGAATATTTCTCCCTTTTTGGTGATTCTCCCTGTTTGTAAGTATAAGTTCATTCGCTCGTTGTATTTATTCAGAGTTTTTGGAGCTACTTTCTGGTTTAGGTTCACACTACTCATTTGAATTCTCCTTTCGCTTGGTCCAGTACACCGTACACTCGGTTCACCGTAGACACACGTTTATGTACAGTATGGGCCTAAAACTTAGATTTTTATTCAAAATAGGATTATTTAAGTGAACTTTATTGAAGTAGTTATGTACTCATTAATTATTAAATCTGTCAATCATGTGTATAACAATGGTGAACTCTCTACAACAAATTGACATTTAAGCTCTAAAAAACACACCATTAGATTTGGTGTGTTCTTTATGTTTAACATATTTACGAATACAATATAATTACACTCTCGTACAATTGTCTTATAAAAATAACAACTATTAAACTCACTGTCTGACAGATCCAAAACATTGCTTTCTTGTCTTTTTCTCGTTCAAAGTTAAAGGCTTGAACTGTTATTTTGTTTGGATAAATAAATAACAAGGATAGTAATATTACAAATAATAAGTTGGCCAGCATTAATAATAGAAACTGATTAATACCTAATGGCTCCAACAAATGAAACACATAATATGGTATTGTATTAGGCAATAAAAAATAATTCCAGGTAAAAACAAACAATAAAAGCAAGTAAAAAAAGAAATTTTCCACTATATGTACTCTAAATAACATACGAAAAAACATCATGCCTTCTCTGGCCACCTCCCCTCTCTTCATCTAAAAAATCGTTGAATATATTTCTCCAGATTAATAAATAAAAATTTTAGTAACTCTGTAATCCCTTTGATTATAGTCTGTAGCAAGAATATTACCCACTGTTTTAATGCATACATAAAAACTGCTCCTTATTAGCAATCTCTTTAAACTTTATGATAATTTTAGAATTTATTTTGTAAAAGTATATCTACTAATCTATCTCTATCTACCATTTCAACGTTATTTGACTGCGCTAATTCAATTGCAGCTTTTGAGAAATAACTGTTTGTCACTACCATTGCTTTCGAAGCCTTATAGTAATTCATAGAAGAAACAACCTCTTGCACTGCTTTTATTCCAACTTTAGAGGAATACCGCTTAGCTTGTACAACAGTTTTTATCCCATCCTTACTTATTATTAAATCAGCACCAAAATCACCACTTGCTTTAGTAATCTTGGACTTGTATCCAAGCTCTATAAAAAGCAATGAAAGGAACTTTTCAAATTGAATTCCATTCATTTTATCGATGTCATCTATTCCAGATTTTTTCAAACGAATATTATTACCATACCTAAAAAAAGCCTGAATTATTAAGTAAGCAGTTAAAAGGAAAAAACCCGTCATAAATGCAAGAGGCAGTGATGAAGTTTTTGCAAATACGTATACAGAAATTAAAATAACTAGTCCCACATACATATTTATTAGTTGTTCATTCGAATTCTTCAATAGTTCCGCTCTCCTTCTTATACATACCTTGGTTACAACCTCATTGATTTAAAATTTATTTTTAACGTTAAAGGTAGACAATTTATACCAAGCAATCTTTATCTCTTATTCATAGGACGCTTACTTCTCTCGGGAAAAGCTAAATTTAATTCATTTTTATCCTCATTCCAAACAATATAAGCGGAATAGTGTTTATTCTTTGGTTTAGAAAAAAACTCGAGTAATGGTGTTGTTCGCTTTTCTAGAATACTCTGTGCATGTTCTAATTCGATATTTCTACCAAACTGAGTTTTCCATATCTTAAAATCACACTTTGTTTCATCTTTACATGCATATAGCTTGCCTTTATCGATAACTGGTCTGTCACATAGTAAACAAACCCCTATTGGTTCAGTTGAAGTAATTTCGTGTACTTTTTCTTTAATTAAGCTGGATAAATCGATAGAAGAAAAATCCCATTCACTATGTACCTTCATTACTTCATTAATCGTATGAACAACTCTCTTTCGAATCCCTTGAATGAATCGATGATAGGTTGCATGATCCTTTATCTCTTCATTGAGGTGTTTCTGCATATTTCCAGTAGATACAGGAGAAGTAAACAAGTTAATATTCTCCATGGAAACAGCAAGAATTCTACCTTTTGGAGTTATATATACTTTATTTTTCTTAATCTCAATGTATCCACGATCCTTTAAGGTTTTCACTGTTTCAGCACGGGTAGCTACCGTTCCCAATGCCAATTCATCTGTCGAATAATCGCTTCTAATATGCTTTGGTAACTCCTTATAAGCATTGGCCATCATAACGACAACATCCGCTTCACTCCAACGTGAAAGAGGTTTGGTCTTTCCTTCTTTACTATCTGATTGAACTACATATCCTACTTGTCCTTCGTGCAAGGGAGGTAGAATGTCATCTTCATGATTAGAAGGAAGAACTTTATACCAACCAGGTTCTACAATCTGTTTACCTTTACTTTTAAAGGTATACTGTTCATTTACTAGAGTAACAATCTCTTCTTCTTGGACCTTTACAGCTGGATAATGTGCAGCAATCATACTTTTAGCAATCAAATCGTAGATTACCTTTTGGTTATTATTAAATACACTTAAATCCGCTTTTTTCTCTGTTAATATAATTCCATAGTGTTCAAGAACCTTTTCTGGATTTACAAAACGCGTATCATTTGAAATGTCTTTAAGTGGAGCGGGTAATAGGGCCTGATATTCCTCTAATGAAGCAAGGTTACTCAAAACAGTAGGGAATGTCTCTGCTTCTCCCTTTCCTACATATTCGATATTTGTTCTTGGATAACTAACATAACCAGCAAGGTACATTTCCTGTAATTCTGCTAACGTTCGATCAGGAGATAAACCAATCTTTTTATCGACAGCCTTCTGTAAAGTTGTTAAGTTAAAAAATTGGGGTGGTGGAATCAGCTTTTCTTTACTATTCTTTGTAAGTACCACAGCACGCTTCTCTTTTATATCGTTTTTTAAAAAGTCAGCTTGTTCTTTATGGAATATATGCTCTTCCTCAGGAATGAACCATTTACCACTATATCGTTTGCCTTCAACTAAGAAGTCAGCATATATATCCCAAAATGGTTCGCTTACAAAATTTTCAATAGCCAACTCTCTTTTATATATGAGATAGTTTACAACGGTTTGAACTCTTCCTACACTAAACACATTTGAGGCTTTCTTATTTTTTACAGGAAATGTTCTTCCCTTTAAGTCCGGATGATTAGAAAGCAGTAATGTAAATTGACGTGAGAAATTCATCCCGTATAGCCAATCCGCTTCAGAACGGGCTAATCCCTGCCAATACATATAGGATCTCTTTGAATAATCTTCCATGTTATCAACTGCTTTATTAATAGCGGTTGGTGTAAGTGACGTTAACCACAATCGTTTTAACGGCTTTTTAATCCCCAAATACAGTACGATTTCATGAATTAATAGTGTTCCTTCGACATCTGCGTCACCAGCGTTAACAATAACATCAGATTTTTTAGCTAGAGATGCAATAGTGGAAAAAAGTTTACTTTTAGTGCGTTCCACCTTCTTACTTAATTGGCTTGGTAAAATAGGTAATGACTCTAGTGTCCAATCCTTCCATTCTTCTTCCATTTCTCCCGGTGACATTATAGATAACAAATGACCTGCAGCATATGATATATAGGCTCCTTGTGGAAATGTCTTGCAAGGTGTTATTTCGTAATAACCATTCCTTTTAGTGGCACGGTAAGCATCAGCAATCATTTTTGCAACAGAGTTCTTTTCGCATATAAATAAAAGTTTACCCAAAACCCGCTCCCTCCTTACTGTTGATACACTTCGAGTAAGATCTTAGCAACACTTCCTGGAATATAACGTTCACCTTTCAATACTTCTTTTAACCCCTCCACTAAGTCGAATGTATAATCGGATTTGAAAAAAACTCCATAAACTTTATTATTTAAAAGTTGAAGAAGTTTATCATTATTTGGTGAGTCCAATAATAGACAAGTACGCGCATGGTAAGAGTTTGCTAAGTGTTCAATATCCTCTATATTTCTATTTCTTTTTTCCTCAAAAACCGGTTCTATAATAACTAATGCTACATCTGATTGAATTTTAGCTGGAATTTCAGCAAATGCTTTAATTGTTAGTTTAGGAATAGTTATTTCCAACAGTTTCTTAAATCCTTCTCTGTAGTACTCATCTTGTGATATTAAGTATGCAATAATGGTAAATCCCCCCAAAAAAATAAAAAAATCCCCAATAAACTAGAGATAGTCCGTTTGACTCACTATCCTGTTTATAAGGGATTTAACCTACTATATTTATTTGAGTATATTATAACACATTATTAAGTTAATACTATATGGTTCAATTAATTCACGAAAATTATATCTCCTGCTATCACCCAAGCATATTGTCCTATTCCCTGTTCATCTATTACCCATGCTATCTGACTTGCAGATTCACCTCCGTATCCATGATTGTGCAGTGGATAAGGTGAACGATATTTTCCAGACCTTATTAATTCTTTATTAATTTGAAGCGAATTAATCGTCATAAACCTTTGCTTTTCTGATAATGAGATGATCCAACAGCCGAATTGTTCATCAGGTGACACGTACCAAACAGCATCTTCTCTATCTAATCCTTCTTGTGGCACAAATGGATATGCAGAGGAGCTTTCAACGGAGTTTTCCTCAGATAAAATATCATCAGTGTAACCTTCCCACTCTTCTTTACCTATATACTCATTGCACTTAGCGGTATATAGAGCATCTTTCGGTACTTCATTATTAAAATAGCCACATTTAGCTGTTTTGTTATCATAAAACAAACAATGAGTTTGACATGTTGGTTGGTTATTATCATTTTCACTGTAATTTTTATTTATTAAATGCAATTGCATGAGTTTTTCCCTCTCTTCTAGATGTTGTAGAGGACAGGTTTTACCACGATTGATAAAACGATTGATATACCAGAGTATAGGAATAAACGGTTACTCCATCTACTGTAAGCAGGATGACTGATTAACTTATTAAACATACGGAACAGCAAGCCGATTAATATCATACCCAATGCCACAAATAGAATGGCAGAGGATAAGAATGAAATAATACTGTTCAAGTAACCATCTACATTAATGATATCATTTTCCCCTAATATAAATATACCAACTATTCTAAAAAAAATAAAGATTAGGGGAATAGTTATCAAACCCCACGTTGCACTCTTTAATGTCGTACCCACCTTAGTAATTAAAGCGTAAGCCAGTCGAATAAGAAAATAAATAAATAATGCAGTAAAGATAGCAGGTATTATGTTTGCCCAAATATAAGTGTTTTCGTCGATAGTCATTGCAAGATTATTTGCAGCATCCCCTAAACTTTCTTCGCTTTGAAACATTGTCTCTCCCATTTCAATCCGGTCTAAATCAACCATAGCCATAGATGAAAGAGGAGAGATAAAACTGAAAACAATTAATAGAAGTATTATTTTTTTCCGCATAATAAGTCTCCTCAATGCTCTTTAGTTGCAAGGGAAAAGTACTGATCAACTAATTCCATTTTATACTTAACGTTTATTTTCCCATTCACTACTTGGAAATGATTTTCAAATATCTCTTGGTTACTGCTGTTTTCAGTCACATAATTATTTATGGAAGCTAACCATTGTTCAAGTATGGAGCGGTTTACTTTTTTCTTGTTAAGGAGAGTTGTAAATAGCTTTGTATCGACTTTAAGATTAAGTTTTACATATTGAAGAGATCCTTTAAACCCTCTTACTTCTACTGTATCAACTATTTCACTTAGTAAAATAAAAGGCTGGATTCTATGATATAGAAAAGGTATAACACTCCCCTTTATTTGTGGTGCATCAATTCGAATAACCATTTTTATTTCATCATTTACAAAATTACCCTCATCATCAACCTCTACTGTGGCTTCCATTGGCAGGCGAATCTGATTAGCGACGGTATTAAGCCAACTTAGATCAGCAGCAATTAGATTTTCATATATGTTTTCATAATATTCGTCTTCTGAGTACACATCTTCCATACCATAACAATATAACTTAGCGTAAGGGTTTTCTTTTCCAGGTTTATATGTAATTTGCAGTTGATTTAAATATATATTTTTAGTTTTTAATTTCTCAATAAACTCGTTTAACCCGTTCTCTTTCAACAATTTGTTTTCCCCCTAAATACTTATTGACAAAAATTTTACAGGTAATTTCCTACTATTTAAACTCATTAATTATATAAGTGAATTATACTATATACAACTATAATTCCAACTGTTTTTGTTTTATTTCTATAAAATTTGTGAAAAATTCCTGGGCAAAAGGAACTATAACTTAATTCCCTTTGCGCAAGAAGCAACTGGTTAAGTTGCCCTATGCGTTGATTCAAAAAAATTAGTGAAAATTATTCATGATCACCAAATCATTTACATGAATTTTTCCATTCACTACTTCCACAGATAGCATTAACATATCGTCAATACTTATATCATTCGCTATACTCCCTACATGGACCCATTTTTTAGCACCGTTGGCACCGTCGGAAACATGTAGATATTCGCTCTCTTTCCCTTCAACATATACAAACCATTGTTGAGGACCGTCGATATCATCTGATATCGAAGCTTTCGGGAAATCTTGGTATGTGGCTAATTCTAAATCCGCTACATCCAAAAAATCTCCTTCTTCTTCAGTCAGTAAACTGTTGTTTTTTATAATCATCTTCATCTGCTCCGATTTCTTTTTATTAATTTCAATATCATTGCTATCAGAATTTCCTTCCACAGAAGTGGAGTCAACTATAATATCGCTAAATTCTGATTGAAGTTCTTCAATAAATGCATCTACTTCCTCATCTGAAGAAACTTCAATAGCTTCTAAAGTAAGTTTATTAGGTTGAGCTTCGTTTGAGTCTACAATGGATAACTCAAAGTTCTCAACGTAATTCTGCATATCCTGTTCTAACTGTTCGTTCTCTATCTGCTTTTGCTTTATGGCTTCTTTGGAAAATTCCCCTGTACCATAAATAGCTTGATAATATGGATCACGTTCAACTTCCTTTGGAAGATATAAAAGTTTTTCAAAATTATATTGGAAGTAAAAATAAACAGCAGCCATAATCATTATTAATTCTAGAGCTGACATTATTGCACCTCTTCAAATTAAGTTACAAAGGCAGATAGATAGTATTCTATCCACCCTTGCTTGTTATCCCGCGAATAAGTCAAATCCAAGTTGCCCTTCAACAGGTGCTTTCTTAGATTTTCTTTTCACTTTTTCATTCTCTTCTCCAACGGTAAATAATGATATCTGAATTGCATCATCATTATTATCAGCTGGTTTCGCCAATGGTTTTCTTTCAACGTTTATCAAGTGAGAAAGAATTGCTTTATCATCAACAATTTCAAAGCCAAATGCTTTTACTAAATCGATTTCCAGCACCCCATTATTTATCATAAATCCACTATGTTTTTCTTTTTCAATACAAGCTACAATCTTATCTGCTTTATCAATTAAGATATTTTGAGTAGATGTATTTTCCACCGTTGCTTTAACCCAATTAATAAATTGTACTTTAGGTGTAGCAACTTTCTTCTTACCGATTCCAGAAAGAATTTCACGAGCTCGATCAGAAGTTTGAGAAACCCATTCCTCCGCAGAACCTTTAATGACTTCACCTTTCTGAATGGACTTAACAAGCATTGCTTGTAGGTCTCCCTCATCACCAAGCATAGCGGATAATCCATCGGAAGATACATCACCACTGATTGCAGCTGCAGCCTTTTTCTTCTTCGCAATGAGTTGTGCCATCTGTTCTTGATAGCTATTTTCATATGCGAGGTAGAAAATTCTACATTCTTCTGTTTGACCGATTCTCCAGGCTCTTCGTGCTGCTTGGTTAATAGTGAACAAGGACCAAGAAAATTGATAAAAGATCAGGGTTGGTGTACAGAGTAAGTCTAACCCGACTTTTACAAGTTCTTGAGATACAATACATACATCGTATCCCTCTTCCTCTATCTTTTTCTCTAACCATTCGGAGCGGTTATTAGTTTTTGTAGTGGTTGTGTCTAGGATACAAACCTTTGCTCCAATATCCTCCAGCACTTTTTTAAGTCGTGGACGAACGTCTCGACCCTTATTCGAAGAACCGGTATCTCGAACGTAAACAATTGATTTTCGTCCCTCGTTTATTTCATCCTGGATGATTTCCTGAAGTTTTCTTTCTTTATTGAGTAAAATGTTTTCGTCTAATAACTTCGGACTCCAAATAAGTTTACTTTGTACTGTATCTGTTATCTCGTCCAGAACTTTATAATAAACATCTGGATAGGTAAATGGATTATCAGGAAAAGCTACACCATTTTGAGTTAATGGTAAATATAACTTTTTACCGTCTCGACGGCTATCTATCTCCCTTTCAAACGTGCTTTGCATATCTTCGTATGAATCACGTAATTCTTTATCCATTGGTACAAATATTGTTGGTACATCAACTAACTCAACTGGGTCTGGCCAAACATCAACTAGACGAACTAGACAGGAGTTTTGTACAAGGAATTTTCCGTAAACGAAAGGAGAAATACCAGGTAATACCTTCTCTGATGTTCTAGTTTTTGAGCCACCGTGCGAATTCTTATTGGAGTATTCTCCATTATCTCCGCTCCCATAAGTCGTGGTAGTCTTTTCAACATTCCCATATTCATGGTTCCACTTCGTGACCTCGTTGTACTCGAAGCCATTTTGTTTCATTAAATACGGAAACAATCGGAATAAAATGTAGAATACGTCCTCTGCCTTGCCACCAAATAGAGTACCCGTACCTCCAATTAAATGCTTAGATGCACTTGCTAAAGCCCCTAAAGCGTTCCCTTGAGCAGTATTACCGCTCTTTGTAAGGTGAATTTCGTCAACAATTGTTAGATCAAAGAAGTTTTTCATTTTTCGTTTGATATAATCAATCGTTGCTACCTTACGAGGAAAACCTCTAGCTTTCTTTAACGGCTCCTGTGTAGATTGGATATGAGAAATCAAGGTTTGAGACTCCTGTTTTATCGCATGGAGCAGCTTAGATTCATGCTTTGTCCATTCTTTGAAAGAATCATAACGATTGATCACTTTACGAGTCCATAAACTTTCTCCGCACTCACTACAAAATGCATTGGCAGGCAATTTTGATTTATGAAGTCGACGAGTTGTACCGAATTCATATTCATTTAAAACAGCCTTTTCTTCCTCTATTACTTCGTTACCTTCTTCGTCAATCGTTGATTGAGAATCAATAACTTGTTGATGTGGTTTTCCACACGACGGGCAATACCAACCATAGCGATACTCATTACCATTAGCTGTCTTTTTATTATAAAAATCAACAGCTGGACGAATAGCAGCACCATCTCTCATGGTATTATAACTAATTACAAAAAATGTTGGTTTATTTGGTTTCGGTCGGCCTTGTCGAGTCCAGTTAGAATGATATTGAATTAGTTGAGAAGATTGTTCAATAACATGGACTTCTGCGTTCTTTAAAATATCTTTAATTTCACGCGGCCACTTCTTGGTTAGGTTAGGTGGAACCATGACACAAGAAAAGAACCCTTTTTTTCCGCTATTTTGAGCATAGGCATCAGCAATGGCGGTCATCATTGTTGTTTTACCCGTGGACATTTCTCCTTCTAGCAAAACATTCTTTTGCTTATTTAATTTCTTTACAATTGCAGTAGCAACATGCGCCTGAACAGGAAACAGTGGCCTGTCGTACTCATCGAAATATGGATATGAATCATTCTCTAGTGGTTCATGAATTGGTGTAACTTGTTCGTTAACTTTATCCATCATGGCATCTACATTCGCAGTTAAATAATCTTCAAGATTATCTAAATTCTTTATGGATTGACCATAAGAGCTATCAATTCCATTGTCAAAACGAAAAACACCACTACGAATCAATTCGGCTACTAAATTATCTGCTTCTTCTTCCTCTAAATTTAATTTAAAGATTTTTATTTGAAATCCCTCAGTTAAATACATTGGGACTTCTTTTAAATAACCTCTATTGAGTAATTCTTCATATAATGGCTGCTTCCATTCAGGAAGTAGATGTAATCCATATCTACTACCTCCTAGATGGCGACGAATTTCCTCTGCAGGATTGGTATTAAAACTAATAATATATTCGCCTGTACTAGATAAAACATCGTCGTGAGCAATGACCATTGCTTTATATGATGTTTCGCCTTCAATTGGAAGAGGAAAACGAGTATATTTCCCTTTTTCAGCGTATAGTCCGCGGATCTCAGATTGGAAAAACCATGAAGTATCAAGTTTGTATCCATATCCAAAGTTAATTCCATTGGAACCAATATCCATACTGGCTTTTATCGCTTGCAGACTGCTGTCATTTCCTGCGATAATAGCCATTTTTACTGTTTCCCTTCCTTGTTTATTTTTTTCTACTGCTAATCCATAACAAAAAACGTCTTGATAAAGATTGTTGATTCTAACCTCTAACATCTTAGGATTTTCTTCTGTTTCATTCTTTATATAAGTATCTGCAAGAATCATCATTCTCCTATCTCAATATCAAATTAATGTAGATAGGAGTACAAATTACTTAGTGTATCCTATCTACATTAGTGATAATGAAATAGGATACACCTCCTATTAAAATATTATAAGAACAAATGTTCTATAATGCAACTTGTTTTTTTTGCTTCCTCTTAAATTTCAAATATCATTTGCTCCGGTTCTTTTTCATATCTTTCAATGAGAATCCCCGAAACGATTAAATCATCGTCTAATAAAAATCGATTATCATCTGTTATCTTCGTTATTCTATAGATTCGATGCCTATTGGATATTGAGCAACGTACCTGTTCTCCAAGTGTAAATCCAAAATCACATCTCCGATAACTTTCTCTCCACTTTACTGCCAAAGCGTTTCGTTCCTTGCGACCATCAGCAGTGTTGATATCGAACTTTTTCATTTCTTGGCTAATCTTTCTAAGCTGTTCAGGAGTAGTCATGCAACACACTCCTCATCCGCTTCAGTTTTAGCTACCATGAGATCCTCAAATTCTTTAATAATGCTACTTGAAGTTTCAAAAATACGTTCAGCATACCTCATTACAGGATTATCTTCATTCCCCCAGCCTTTTACATATTCAAATGAATAATCGCTGGTATCAAGTCCAAAATAGCTGCAAACAATAAAGGCAGAACCCTCAGCAACTACTTCCTTTTCTTTACTTGACCGCTCTATACTTCCAAAACGATCCACTTTACTGTGTACCAATTCGTGAACCAGCGTTTTACAACGGTGATTTACGGATAATTTATCACTGACAGTGATATCATGAAAAAATGGTCGGTAGAAGCCATTTGCTGTACCGGTGTCGCCATAATAGATGGGACAATCATCTTGTTCAGCAATTTGTTCCGCTATGGAAATGATTGCTCTTGCTTCAGGTGAATCACCTTCCAATTCGATTTTTATCTTATCTATTGGGAGTGGTTCACCTTCAGTTTGCGAGTAATCAAAAACTGCTACCGGGATATAACCAATCTTTTTGTTTTCTTCTTCTCCTGTTTCTTCATTTTTAACCTTTTTAATTCTTGGAGCTAATATACGTATTGCCTCTTCACCTTTTCGAACATAACGCCCTAACTCATTCCAACGCTTGTAACCTGCTAAGAATCTAGCGTGGGGTAATTGGCCTTTAGCGATAATAATATTACGAAGTGAATAATTAGGCATTAGCGCCTTCATTTCTAGGATAGCTTTGAACTTCTCTGGATCCGGTAGAAAATTAAGCACCCCATCTTCTAAAATATCCAGTAATTCTTGAACTCTCTCTTTTTGAGTTGGTCCTTTACACTTCCTCTTTTTCTTTTGCATAACAAACATCCTCTCTTTCTTCTATTAATATCTATATAAAAACAAGCCATCTAAAAATCAGATCGCTTGTTGAATATTCCTCACCTATTTTTATGTACACAAAAAAGCCCTGGGTACATGAAGACATACAGATAGTATGTTTTCCATGGAACCCAAAGGCTCGATAAATTAGTCGTTTTCCAGATTGTCTAAAAAGACAACATTAAAATATAAAAATAAAATAATTACAATAACATTATAGCCTTTTTCTTTTTAATCATCAAGATAAGAAAATGTTTTAGTTATGCATCCTTATATATATTATCTTTTATAAAGGCTTATTAAAAGATTATAAAGATTATATGTTCAATATTTGAATATGGGTACATTCAATATTTGAATGATGGATTTCATAGTTCAAAAAGTGAACGATAGAAAAAGTAAAAAAATGTGGATATCTCATCGTTCAAAAAATGAACGATGGGTAAAATCTTCATCGTTCAAAAAATGAACGATAGATATTAAATATTTAAACTAGGTATATTCATATATTGAACGATAGATATTCAGTTTTTGAATATAGATCAATGATCACTAAGACAAATATAAAAACAAGGTGAATTAAATTAACTGATTCGGTTGATGGGGAGAAGAATCCCAGAAACAATGTATTTAAAAACATAATTAACATCTATTTCAACAGCTAATCTGCAATATAAATGGCAAATAAAAACGCTCAGAAATCTGAGCGTGTTTTGTTCGATATTTTATTGCTCTAATTAAACTAAAGCGCCCGTTTGTTTAAGTATGTTTTTTCACAATCTCCCGTTAAATAAAATGTATGCTCTTATCTATTTTCTTACATTCTTGTATTCATTCAGTCAAATAACTATTAAAATTTAATGATAATTTCGCAGAAAAGACATTTTTACTTAGAAGTCAATATTTTTCAATATCAGAAATGAACATATAGTGATTATCAGAACCATATTCTATAAAAAACTTCGCGCTGATATACTTTTCAATATATTTTTGTGTGTTTATATAATCAATGTTGTAAATAGCTTCTCGAATATATTTTATCTCGTCTGAATCTATTAAATCCAAATCATATCCATCGAAATTAAATAAAACTAAAGCCTGGTCAAATAAATAATTAAATTGTTTTTTGTCTATACTACCTTTAGTAATCAGTCTATCTATGTCATTGTAATCAATCCTTTTTACGCCAAAGCGAACTCGTCTTGTTGTGTCATAAAGACTGATAAGTGTCAGTAGGAGTGCGTAAACAAGAGATTGATCGTAGTCTTTGTTGTAATTTTCTAAGTGTTTTCCCTTCACATTCAAACATTGTTCCAGTTCAAAGATCATATTGTTTTCAGTATACTCTTCAATTTTAGTATCTAAAACACCTAATTTTAAATCTTCATAACGAGTGGGATATGGAAACTCTTCCCTATATCTAACAGCCATATAAACCATACAAACTGGGAAATATTTATCTTTATGAGCTAAAATAATATGTTCGCTATATTCAACTATCTGCCTCCCTTTATCTGTTAATCTATATGATTTAGGAATATTGCTTTCTTTTATTTCATTGTCTAATATTCGCTGAACTAGTTCAGCCTTTTTGCCTTTAGACTTAACTTTATGACTTTTAAGTATTTCTTTTAGCTTTGGAATTGTTAGAGCATTAAGTTGCTCATGATAGTTACCATATTCCAGAAAACCTTTATCTAGTAGCTTTTCAACTGATTTAGGAGCGTCTACTGCATAGTTGTTCTTAAAATATAGAGGGAACTTTTTATCTGTAGTTTTATCGTTACACCAATATAGTAAGATAACTTCACCAGGGATTAGGCCTGATTCATCCTCTTTTAAAAATTCAGGTTCATATGTTGCTCCACTATTCTCATGTTCAAGTTCTTCAAACAATTCAATAAAATGATCTCGGTCTTTTAAGCAAACAACTTTCTTTTCTGGTCCTTCAGGCAACTCTACTTCACTAAGAGATACACCACACATAAAACACCGACCCAATTGTTCTTCAAGTGGGAGTACATTTTCATCAGTATATTTTAAGTATTTTTCAATGTCGGCTTCACTAAAACTTTTCATGTAATTCTCCTTTCTTTATTTATTAGATATTTTTGTAAAGAACCCTTCTTTAATTTCCTTTTCAACAAACCTCCCTCATTATAGTAAGTGAAATCTCCCGATTTCTTTCATTTTCTTAGATTTTCATACCAGTTTGATTATAGTAATTTATTATTTTGTGGTTGATGTTACCTAT
>NZ_JBHUDE010000125.1:0-14156 GCF_042678205.1 Oceanobacillus luteolus | reverse complement strand
GAGCGTATTCAAGAAAAATTAGGCTACCAATCTCCAATAGAATTTCGTGGAATGGCAGCCTAAGAAGGTGTTTTATTATTGTCTCAAATTGCTATGTCAGTCTAAAACCTAGGCTTCTTTTTTGAAGAGTGTCGATATTTCATACCGAATATATTTGTTCAAGGATTGTTCTTGAAGTTGCCAACTCCATTCTTAGATTTACGGAATCTTCTTCCTTTACTGCTGCAACCAAATTATTGATACTCCTATACAACCCTTCATATTCCTCTTCATCCCCAAGCAATTGAAGCTTCCATTGCTCGTCTTTGTATATTTTTTTAAAATCCTCAACGTATTGTGTAATCATATTCCATTCCTGTTGATCTAGAGCTTGCTCCATCTCATCGATATGATTGAAAAACACCTCACCGCCAACTGGATCGGAACAGCCCGAAAGTAAGAGGATGATTATGAAACAAAATAAATATCTTTTCACTATTATCTGCACTCCCTTCTTCACGGTATGATTACACCTAATTTGCCCAATAATAAAAAGAAAAAACAATTATACAAGTAGGTGTGATATCTGTGCCGGAACTTATCTTGATTGTCATACGTTCACTCATAGCTTTTTTACTTTTATTCATCATGACGAGAATTATGGGAAAAAAACAAATTTCCCAACTTACATTCTTCGATTACTGTGTAGGCATTACGATTGGTTCCATTGCTGCAACGATGTCTGTCGACCAGAATGTAAAAGCATTGAACGGATTAGTTTCCCTCTTCATCTGGGGGATATTTCCTATTGTTCTGGCTTATGCAGGAATGAAATCACTCAAATTCTCTAATATAACCGACGGCCAACCAGCCGTCATAATCGACAAAGGAAAGATACTGGAAAAAAACCTGAAAAAGAATCTAATGAACTTGAGTGAATTAATGCTTTTATTGAGGGAAAAAGGGGTCTTTCATGTTTCGGATGTAGAACAAGCTGTATTTGAAACGAACGGGGAACTAAGTATTATGTTAAAGTCGGAACAACAACCCGTCACCCCGAAAACACTTGGAATCTCTGTTGCAAAAGAACATGGACCAACAATCTTAATTATGGATGGGAAGATTATGAAAAAGAGCCTAGAACATCTCGGTTATTCCAAGCTCTGGCTGTTGCAGCAAATCCAACAACAGGGAGCAAAGAATGAAAAAGATGTATTCCTGGCACAAATGGATTCCAAGGGCAGAATATATGTTGATTTGTATCAAAACGTCAACGAAACGAATAAATTGGAACGGCCTGTACTTAGTGAAATACTTACTAACATCCACGCCGAATTAGAAGGATTCGCGCGACAAACAGATGATCCAAATGCAAAACAAATTTACACAAAGCAAGCTAATAATCTCAAAGAAAAAATGGATAAGATATTACCTTATATATAGAAGTGAGAAGAATCCAAAATTAAGATTGTAGTTCAAATATGATATCTCCCCTTCCCTACCTCTACACATACAGAATAAACAGCAATTTTTTTCATAAGTTTATTCTATAGGAGGGATTCTATATGGGGGATAATCGGGACATACGAAAAAATAAAAAGGAACAGCAGCTGGAAGCTTATAAAGTCAATGACAAAGGAAAAGCATTGACGACCAATCAAGGGTTAAAAATGTCTGAGGATGAATTTTCATTAAAAGCTGGCGAACGCGGGCCGACGCTATTGGAAGATTTTCATTTCCGGGAAAAGGTGACCCATTTTGACCATGAAATTAAGCCCTTGTATAGGCACTCATATCTTCATAGAGTTCAAATTCACCATGTGCGGCAAAGCCTCGTGCATGAACGACCCGCTCCGGGATCCGCTAAAACTTGGTCGCAAACCCTCTAGCATCACGAACCGTATCTGCTGAACCTTTCGATCCGTTTACGGTTGAAAAACGGACAAAAACAGGAGTCTTTGTTGAAGTATCCTGTAAGTACGGAGGAAGGAAATTATGACTTAGTTGCCAATAATATTCCGGTATTTTTCATACAGGATGCGATTAAGTTTCCTGATGTCGTCCATGCATTCAAACCGGAACCAGATAATGACATCCCTCAAGCTTCAACGGCGCATGATACTTTCTGGGATTTTGTTATCAGCAACCAGGAATCTGCTCATATGATTATGTGGATTATGTCCGATCGCGCCATCCCACGCAGTTTTCGAATGATGGAAGGATTCGGTGTTCATACGTTCCGTTTTGTGAATGAGCAAGGAAAAGCCCATTTTGTAAAATTTCATTGGAAGCCTAAGCTCGGAGTACATTCCCTTCTTTGGGAAGAATCGCATGAGCTGGCAGGGATTGATCCAGATTTTCATCGTAATGATTTATGGAATGCTATTGAGGAGGGCCATTATCCTGAATATGAACTTGGAGTCCAAATCATCAATGAAGAAGATGAATTTAAAATGGAGTTTGATATTTTAGATGCAAAAAAAACTGGCCAGAGGAAATCGTTCCGGTAAAAATCATTGGTAAATTGACATTAAACCGGAATGTCGATAACTTCTTTACGGAAACGGAGCAAGTTGCTTTTCATCCAGGCCATGTCGTTCCAGGTATTGATTTCACTAACGACCCACTGCTTCAAGGTCGCTTATTTTCTTATATTGATACACAGCTCCTCCGTTTAGGTGGACCGAATTTCCATGAAATTCCGATTAATAGACCAATTGTACAATTCCACAATAACCAAAGGGAAGGTTTTGGAAGACGAACGATTAATTTGGGTAAAGTAAGTTATCACCGGAACACTCTTGCAGGAAATACACCCGCACCTGTACCGCCTGAAGAAGGTGGTTATGAGCATTATCAAGAGAAAGTGGACGGCAGAAAAATCCGAGCCAGAAGTGAAAGCTTCACCGATCACTTTTCTCAAGCGACCCTGTTTTGGAACAGTATGAGCCCTGCTGAAAAAAGGCATATCATTGATGCATTTAGCTTTGAGCTCGGAAAAGTGAAAAGTGAATACATCCGCCAAGAAGCGGTTAATATGTTTGCCAATGTGAACCTGGACCTTGCAAGGACAGTCGCTAAACGGATAGGGGTAAATCCACCTGCCTCGGGTGGCTCCTCTGTGACATCGGCTTCCCCTGCTCTAAGTCAGCAAAACACGATATTTAAACCGGACACACGTAGGGTAGCAGTTATCCTTACGAAGGGCTTTCATGGTCCTGATGTGCAATTTGTGTTGAATAGGTTGGAGGATGCCAACCTTTTCGTTGAAATCATCAGTGAACATCAAGGTCATGTGACAGGGACAAATGGAATTACTTTAAAAGCAGATCATACATTCCAAACAGCTAAATCCGTTCAATATGATGCCGTATTTATTGTTAACGGCAGTGAAACGAACCGGAATTTTAATAAAAAAGCAGTATACTTTATCGATGAGGCATTCTCACATTTTAAACCAATTGGTGCCACTCACGGAGGTATAGCGTTTTTAACCGTTAATCAATTCGATGGAAAACCTGGTGTTATCATAGGTAATGATGTTCGACATTTTCCTGATGAGTTTATTAAGGCTATCGGCCATCATCGTTTCTGGAACAGAAAGATTGTTTAGTAGAATTTTGTCCTGCACAAGCCTGTTCCATCATGGAAACAGGCTTCATTCTAGTTATCAACTTTTTTCCATGATGGCAAAGTAATTGTTTTCATTGTCTGCAAAATTAAATACTCTACCCGAAGGTATGTTCATAATTTCTCCAACGGTAATATTTTTATTTACCAATTCCTTGTGTAATTCGTCAAGATCATCTGAATAAAACATCAAAGAAGGTGTACTAAGGTTTAATTCAGGAGACATTTTAGCAACTAATTCTTTATTATGCAGCACGATGCTTGTTTCTGCATCATTTGTCGGGGCAATCTCAATCCACTTCATCCCCTGGCCTTCTTCCTCTGCAATCACTATGAATCCCATCTTTTCTGTCCAAAATTTCATAGCCTCATCTTGGTTATTTACGTATAACATGATTTGTCCGACTTTATTAATCAAATTTCACACTCCTATTCTAAATTACCATGATGTTTGTATTTTTCCCTGTACCTTCATAAGTAATACATCCCAGGAAAGTACTCCAACATATAAGTTCCAGCGGTGTGGAATGGGCATCATGACTTGAATTACTGAATGTATTATATAATCAAGATAATTATGGGGTTATTAGAATATACTCTATGAAAATGCAAAGAACAATAATGAATGATTTATAATCTAGAAAATTCGGAGGCTATCTCCGATCAAAATAATGAATTGGAGGAGTTTCTATGATTAATCAAGCTGCGCAATCATTGATGGAAATCGAAAGGAAAAATGCGAAGCGGGCAAGCATTGTAGTTGGCGTCGTAAATAAGGAAGATCACTTCATAACCGGAACGGTAGATAACGAGATAGACGGTGTCGATACCAAGGATCGAGTATTCGAAATTGGTTCTACAACCAAAACTTTTACCAGCTTGCTTTTATCAAAATTAGTATTAAATAACACCATTGCACTGGATGAGCCTATCTCGTCTTTCAAGCCGGAATATAAGAATGCTTTATCGTACAACGGGAAAGAAGTGACATTCCGGCACCTTGCCACACACCGTTCCAGCCTGCCTAGAGAAGATATGAAAACACTCCGCAAACGTATGAAAGAACATAAGAATGAAAAGGACAATCCTTATAAATACTTTACCCCTCAGGACTTCAATAAATTTTTCATCGATTATGATTTAAAAAAGGATATTGATACAAAGTGGAATTATTCTAATGCTGGATATGGACTATTAGCAAATGTGCTAAGTGAATTAGTTGGAACAACCTATGAAGAAGCGATAAAGGAGAATATCCTGGTTCCTCTAAAGATCAACGACACGTTTATCACCGGTGACGAGGCGCAGCTTTCACGATACATACAGCCCTATAATAAAAAAGTTGAACCAATCCGACCAATTATGCTCCCGGCTATCAATGGGGCAGGCGCATTAAAGAGTACGATGAATGATATGCTTCATTACCTTAAGGCTCAAATGGGACTCATCCAACATCCGATACAAAAGGAAATGGACTTTACGCATCAGATACACTCCACTACCCAGTGGAAGGATTTTAATATGGGGCTCGGCTGGTTCATTGAAAATAAAAAATGGAGCGACTTCCCTATTATCCATCACGGTGGAACAACGATGGGCTTCCATACGTATTGTGGATTTATCAAGGAGAAACAAATTGGTGTTGTCATCTCTTCTACCATCCAATTAAAGAACATCCGTATCATAAAAATGTTGTTGAAACTTACCGGTATCGTTAATGAGAATATAGCAAAAGAAATATTTATGCATAACTTGAAGGGAACATCTTCATCGATTTGAATCTGGAATCCATCACCCTTTCAGCTTGAACCTTGTTACAGAAGTATAGAGTTGTTGAATCATCAAAAAAAGATGGTTTGCCTAAAAAATCCAGGCTGACCATCTTTTTAATTTCGAAGCTTATTTTCTTAAAGATTTAAATGCAGAACTCCATCTGATTACTTCATCCAGCATTTGGTTTGCATTATTTTCATGGTAATCAGCAGGTTTGAAGACGGAGAAGTTTTCAAAGTCTGCCATCAAAGAGAATGTAAGTGCAGTACGAACGTCCGCCACTTGCAATTCGCCTAAGATAAGACGAAGGTTCTCATGTGCACGAGTTCCACCAAGACTGCCATAACCAACGAATCCAGCTGCTTTATTGTTTACTTCTGGGTTCAAGTAGTCCAATGCATTCTTCAGTGCCCCACCTATTGCATGGTTGTATTCAGGTGCTACGAATACGTAACCATCGAATGATGCAATTTTTTCAGACCATGCCTTAATTGCTGCATCTGCTTTTCCTTTATCTGCTTCTGCAACTTCTGAGCCTAACATCGGCAATTTATAATCAGCTAAGTCAACAAGCTCATACTCTACATTTTTATCATTACGCTTTGTCGCAAAGTCGTACGCCCAACCGGCAACTTGTTCACCGTTACGTCCGTCTCTTACACTGCCTTGAATAATTCCGATTCTTAATACTTCAGGCTTTTCTTCGATCTTTTCTTTTTTTCTTCCAAACAATCTATCTAGTAATCCCATGATGTACTCTCCTTCTCTGTTGCGTTATTAAGCCTTAATCAATAATAAGTTAATTAATGTATTTTTAATTAAGTATATTAAACAATATACAACTTCTAATATTGGATGTCAAGGTTTATGTGAAATTAGATTATAGATCTAACTGGAAAATTGACTGCAGTTATAACCATCCTCTAACTTTTATGATTAAAACTTTGAAAAACAGTTATGTTTACTCTATTTTTCTCATAGCATCTAAGGGAGCAGTTTGTTATCTTTTACAAGGAGTTGAGAATATATATGCAAATACATGTCGTGCAGTCTGGGGAGTCGATTGCAGGGATTGCACAGTTATATGGAACAACGGTGCAGGCTATCGTTCAGACAAATCAAATCCCTGACCCGAATAGGTTGGTTGTTGGGCAAGCAATGGTCATTCCTATTTGGGGGAGTTTTTATTGGGTACAACCTGGCGATAATTTATGGTCGATCGGTCAACGATTTGGTATTAGTTATTTAAGCCTCGCTGAAGTGAATCGAATTAACCCAAATCAACCACTACCTGTCGGCTTTAGGTTGGTCATTCCTCCCAGACCCAGAACCCAAGCTGAGACGAATGCCTACATTGAACCAAGAGGGACAGAGGTAAGCCAAGCCTTAATCGAAGACGCAAGGAATGTTGTACCTTATTTAACTTATCTAGCCCCGTTCAGTTTCGAGGCAAGAAGAGATGGAAGCTTGAAACCATTACCTTTAGACGACCTGCCCAATATTGCCAGTAACGCCGGAACTACAACGATGATGGTCGTTACAAACTTGGAAAACGGGCAATTTAGTGGTGAGCTTGGGAGGGAAATTTTACAAAGTGAAGCAGTTCAAGATCTTTTGCTGAACAACATCATTTCACAAGCCAAAAGCATGAATGCAAGCGATGTCCATTTTGATTTTGAATTTCTACCTGGTGATCTAAGGGAGCCTTATATCAACTTCCTAAGAAAAGCTAGAGAACGCCTTCATGCCGAAGGATTACTCATCTCAGCTGCCTTAGCACCTAAAACAAGTGCAGAACAAGCTGGCCAGTGGTATGAGGCGCATGATTATGGCGCTATTGGTGAAATCGTGGATTTTGTTGTTTTGATGACTTATGAATGGGGTTATTCAGGTGGACCACCGATGGCTGTATCTCCGATTGGTCCAGTTGAAGAAGTTTTACAATATGCTTTAACCGAGATGCCTGCCAACAAAATAATGATGGGACAAAATTTGTATGGGTATGATTGGACACTTCCTTTTGAACCGGGTGGAGAATATGCGACTGCAGTCAGTCCACAGCGGGCTATAGAGATAGCAGGACAATTTAATGTCCCAATACAATATGATACTACAGCCCAAGCCCCACACTTTGATTATGTAGATGAGCAAGGCAGAAGTCATAAAGTCTGGTTCGAAGATGCTCGTTCCATCCAAGCCAAGTTTGATTTATTGAAGCGTTTAAATCTTCGCGGCATCAGTTATTGGAAATTAGGATTACCATTCCCGCAGAACTGGTTATTGATTGATGCGAATTTTGAAGTTGTTAAAAGATAATATAATGATGTGGTGTTGGAACTTCATTATACAAAAAACAGAAGCGCCCCTTTTATCTACAAGGGAAAACGCTTCTGTTTTGTAATTTCCATGATAAGTTGACCGACTTTCCTAAACAAACTCACTGTCACCTGTTCGCATTAATCATATTCACCAATTCATACTGACGAAGTCTCAACTCAAACAAAGTGAGCGGATCTCTGTACAACTCAGGATTTTCTTGGATTTGATTTAATGCATTGCTCTGTTCTTCCATATTGACTTGCACTTCTTCGATTAAATTGTTTAACTTTTCTTCTGGCTCCTTGAAAAATCGTTCTACATCCCATTCCAGCGATTCTTCAAATAACTCCAGCTGTTGACGCAGTACTTTAATCGTTTCCTGTGTTACTTCCTTATAGTCTGCATTTTCGATGTAGTCCTTGTATCGATTAACGAGCATATCTTTATTTTTCGCAAGTGGTCCCAATAGTTTTCCTGCACCCTTCAGGAATAGCTGGGAAGGATTATTTCGTAATAATATATTTATTTTTTCTGGACGGAGTAACATTCTGGAAATTCTTTCAATATCCCGTTGCCAATCCTCGAGTACCTTGAAGTCACCAGCCAGCACGACCTTTTCTTCGTTAAACTGTTCGTTTATACGTTCCGTAAATTCCGTACATAGCACCTGACTTTCCTGGAACTCCATTTCACAATTCTCTATCCATCCGTCAAAAGCTTGCTTAAACTCCGGTAGAGCATTCTGTTTCATATATCTCGCTATCCGATTATTCATTTCCTCATTAATTAAAGTAAGGAGTTTGGAATAGTCACTATCCTCTTTCACTAGGCTGGAACAATCTTGAAGCAACTTAGGTAATTGAACCTCTATACTCTCCATTAATTTATTCTTTGCTTCACGGAAAGAATTTTTTATTTTTTCAGCTTTTGCTTCTTCCTGATCACTAATCTGACGTTGATAATCATGCAGTTCCTTTAGCATTTCTCCATTCCAATTAATATCTTGTAGGATGACATCCTCCATCTCCAGCTTCTGATTCAACAAATAATCCAAGGCATCTTTTATAAGATCATGGATTCTGGATGGACTAGCTTCTGCCAAGTTATATTCCCTTGGTAAAGGACTCATCGATTCGTTTAACCCTTCCAGCAAGCCCTCTTTCTCTGCCCATGCTTGAATAGAATTCAATAATTCTAAGCCATCTCTTACATTGTCTTTATTGCGGTCTGAATTCTCATAATGATGTTCTGCCTTTAGAACCAGTGCGGCATTCAGGTCGGAAGGGAAACTCTCATTCCATGAAAGTATTGCTGTTGCTGGAACTAAACCATTGGAAACAGAGGACAACTCCAACCAATTCGATAGATGATCACGGATAAGATTGGATATATCACGGATGAAGAATTTGCCACTAACCAAGTGGAAATAAGCATCTTGAAACAGATTCGGGAGTTTTTCCCATGTGTAGGTTGGTTCCCAATCTACATTCAATAGAAGTTGATTGATCTCTTCCAGCCACTCAAAATAAAAAGCACTGTCCCGGTAGCTATTCCACAATCCTTCCACTAAACGCTCAAAACTTTGCTTATCTAAATGGAATAATTCCAGTAATACTTCAGTGAAGTAATGTGGCTCATAATTTGAAGTATGGCCCTCATTCGCATATCCTTGTAAAACATCAATCCAAACAGCAGATTCCGTGCGGATGACTTCATTAACTGCCAGCTCTACAGCGTTACCCCAATCCTGGATCTCTTCAAAATATCGTCGAGCTATTTCTGTTACACCCTCATAATCTGGATTCAATTCCACTGCATTCTTAATCGTTGCCACAGACTTTTCCAAGTCATTTTGTTGTATGTACAAAGAAAAGAGTGATAGCAACACTTCAGATTTTAATGTCACAGAATCTGTCTCGACTTCCTTATAAAAGTTTTCCGCGTAATCTAATAAACCTAATTCCATATGGGCGTCCGCTATATTTTTTTGAGCCCAAGGAAAAAGTTCGTCGTCTAAAGGATGCTGCCATTTAAATATCGCTGCCTCAAAGTCATTATTCAAGAAATAGACTTCTCCTTGTGCAAAGCGAATGAAAGATACGTCAGGCTGCTCCTTTTGCATTTCTTCCTGATACATCTCACCCAAAATCTTGATTGGATGCTCGTTGTTACTTACATCTATAAGTCTTCGATAATAGGATTTTTTTATAAGTTCGTTCTCAGTTGTCATCGTGATCCCTCACATCTCATTATTATTTAACGCTTCTATTACATACTTATACTATTCATATATATTCGTATCAATCACTACATTTTGGGCCGTTCATGATAAAGAGCGCAACCACCTGTTGATTGCGCTTTGTTGGCAAAGAAAATACTACCCTACTTATTATCATACCTCTTTATGCAAATACGAAACAGAGGAATTCATCACAGTAAAAAATATCTAAACAAAAAATCGTGATGTAAGAGAATCTACACCACGATTTATTATTAAACCTGATTTCCACATACGGTAACAGGAACCTTACACCTTGAATTGATGCACTAACTCATTTAATTCTTCTGCCAATCTGGCCAGATCTGCTGCACTCCCCGCTACTTCATCCATCGCACTCGTTGATTGCTGCGTAGATGCCAGCGTCTGCTCGACTCCGGATGCGGACTCTTCAGAGATCGCCGTGATTGCTTGGATGGAAGAATTCATCTTTTGACTGCTGATTGCAAACTCAGATAAATAGTCGGAGATGTACTGTATATTACCAAACATATCATTCACAGAATCTCGAATACTCGTAAATTTCTCGCCAGTTTTTTGAATTTGTATTGTACCTTCCTTCACTTCTTTATAACCATGGTTCAATTCATCGGTAACATCACGAAAAGCGAATTGTATCGAAGTGACAATCTCCGATATGTCCTTTACAGAATGACCAACCTTTTCTGCCAGCTTGCCGACTCATCCGCAACCACTGCGAATCCTCTGCCATTTTCTCCTGCCCTTGCTGCCTCTATGGATGCATTCAATGCCAGCAGATTCGTCTGGTCAGCAACTTCTTTAATGACGGTAACCAATTTGGAGATATCTTGCGTCTTTTCATCTAAGCCTTCCACTTTCTTCACAGCTTGCTGAACAAGCGTATCAATACTTTGCATTTGATTCGTCGAGGAATCCATTAGAATCGAACCTTCTTCTGTCATTTCCAACACTTGATTTGATTCCTTTTGGACTTGTAAGGTGTTGCGATTGACTTCCTCCATCTCCTCCGAGAAGTTGGATATCATGTTAGATAATCCATTCGCTTGATTAGCCTGTGTTTCTGAACCTGAAGCTAACTCCTCCATCGTTTTGGAGATATGTACTGTACCATGACGTACCTCATTCGTGGATTCCGTTAGCTCTTCACTATGCGCGGAAAGCGTATCAGACACACCCGTTATTTTCAGCATAATATCACGCATGCTCTTATTCATTTCGTTCGACGCCGATACCAACTGTCCAATTTCATCCTGTGTTGTTACGATTAAGGGTTCATGATCCAGATTACCAGATGCAATGCTCTTCATTCGTCTCATCAATTTTTCTATAGGATTGGTGATCAGTTTAGCTGTAACCCATGCAATTGCAACAACTAGGATGAAGACAATGGCAGAAATAACAGCCCCAACTATCATCATCGTATAAATATTCTTTTGAATATCATCGCTTAGCTCGATAATACTTTGCTCCGCACTATCCGCATGAAGATAAAATTCATTAATCAATTCTTTTCCAAACGGCTCCAGCTCTTCGTCCAGCATATCCCTCGCTTCTGGAACTCTTCCCATTCTATATGTAGAAAATATTTCTTCCGCAATGTCACCCCATTCCGTCAATTTACCAAGGGAAGATAGAAATTCAGGTGAATCAATAACTTCTAGAGCATGATTTTCCAGGACTGTACTCTCTTCTAATCCCGCATCATAAGACCGTTTATATTCAATATCGCCGAATAAAAAATGGCCTTGAATTAATCTCGTGCGATCCAATAGATTAATCACCAATTTTTCACTCGTGATCAGCACTTCCATCTCTTGATCCAATACCGACTCCAAATCTTTATTCAAATCATTAATGGAGTAGATGATGAACCCACAGAAGAGAGCAACGATAACCATTACAATAGAAAAGCTGAATAATATTTTTCTCTTTAACTTTTTAAATTTAAATAGGTTGAAGATCTTTTTCATTCCAACACTCCTAGCTGTATAATCACGTCTGCTTTTTAATGTATTCTATATTCAGTATCCTACAAAATACCCAGTTATTAAAGCGTTTATCCTTTAATTTTTGTTAAGTTTTATTTACATAATAAAAATATTCACCCATGACAATTAGCCTATTAAAATCCTATTAGTTATTCATCTTTTTCTTCACTCGGCTAGTCTAATATGATTTGCAAACACAAAAAAAACAGTGTTCTCCCTTTAACTTACTTAAAGAGAAACACTGTCAATATGTAGATGTCGAACATCTATCACCAAAGGAACACTTAGGTTCTGAACACGCTCTATAAATTGATTTCTTTTTGTAGGGAATCTTATATTAATTCCCTTTAACTCATTCTAGTATCGTAATATTTACGTTTTTTCTTCCCCAGTTATATGCTTCCTCTTTCGTTGGAACGTGCACATCTATTTTATTTCCTTTAATGGCGCCACCAGTATCTCCTGCTACCGCATACCCATAACCTTCCACATAGACTCGTGTACCAAGCGGAATTACATTAGGATCTACAGCAATCACCTTCGCATACGGATCGTTATTCAAATCAATTCCAGTTGCAGTAATGCCAGAACAACCTGCACAGCCTGCCGTATAAGCTGTTGCCTCGACAACAAATGTTGTACCTTGAACTTCTTCGGTTGTTGTCTCTTCAACCTCTGCAACGGCTGTTTCTTCAGCCACTTCAGCGGTTTCTTCCACTTGCTCTTCCACTACTACCTCTTCATTTGTTGCATCATTATTCCTATCAGCCTTCGTTTCAACGACGACTGGTTCATCATTGGATTGCTCCTCCACTTGGGCTCGTTTCGGTTCCACCCCTACACCATTCACATTTAAACTCTGCCCCGTAATAATGAGGTCGGAAGATAAATTATTCCATTCTTTCAGTTTGCTGACTGTCACTTCATCGCCATACTCTTTACTAATCTGTGTGAGTGTATCTCCTTCTTGCACGATATAAAACTCTGCCTTCGAGTCTTCATCATGGAGTTTCAATACTTGCTTTGGATGAATCAAAGACGATTTAAGATTATTTAATTCCATTAAAATTTCAACGGTAGTATCATTCTCATGCGCTATTTTCCAAAGGCTGTCGCCCTTTTGCACTTCATATTCAGCTGCTGAAACAGAGTTCGCAGCAATACCTAACATAACCAGACCTATCAATACGGATACTAACTTTTTCATTAGTAGTCCCCCTTTTGTTATTGATTAAGTCTAATGCTAGCACATGAAAATCTTTCTGTGGTTACAGCTCGTTTAAGAGATTGTTACAAATTATCAAAATATATTAAATCTTGGACAAATATTTAATTATTAGTTCTATTCGATTTCTCATTTGCATATAAGGACCAGCCCTTACCTTTAGATGATGCAACTAAGCTGTTCCTTCACTGAATAAACCTTGTCGTATCAACGTTTATTTGACAATCACCCCAAGAAGTTTTGATGTGTCACAGATTATACAGATTATTATGTATGAATTTCAAGCTGGTTTTATAGAGAGGCAAATAATAGTTTAATCACTACTACAGATCACTTGGTAAAGAAACAATAGTAGTAAGAACCCTTCTCTTCTATCTATGTTTCTGGTGGAAAACTATGAATTGCTTTCCATGTACTACTAAAAAAAAAATTGCCATGAAAGTTTAAATTCATGGCAACTTTTTCTGTATACCAACACATTGAAAGATGTGTCAAATAACCGTTCCACCATCTATACTCAAAATGGTCCCAGTAATATATTGAGCTTCATCTGAAGCGAGGAATGCGTAGCCATTAGCAATATCGTCTGGTTTTCCCATTTTATTTAATACAGATTTACTTTTCATCATTTCTTTTATTTTATCAGGCATCTTCGCTACCATTGGGGGCAAAATAAATCTTGGAGCAATTGCATTCACACGGATATTATACTTTCCTAATTCTTTTGCCCATGTCTTCGTCAACCCGTTTACTCCCCATTTCGATGCAGCGTAATTACTTTGGCCAAAATTTCCATATAAACTAACAACGGAAGATGCATTTAAAATGACACCACTTTTTTGGTCCATCATGATTTTAGCCGCAGCCTGCCCCATATTAAGTAAGCCCGAACTAAGAAATTTTATAATAGAAGCAACTAAAATTAAAAACAGAAACGCCAAATAACCGTGAATCTGAGATGTTTTAAACAGATTTACGGTTA